>NZ_JBEGDB010000240.1:0-12383 GCF_043638955.1 Bradyrhizobium sp. 31Argb
CAGACCTGAACGAAACGAGAATTGTGTTACCCATGTCGTCGGTTTGAAGTGTTACCCATGTCGCCGGTTGCTCACGTGCGGCGCCGTCTTCACGACGTCTTCGTCGTCCGTAGGGGTGGGGAAAGCGTAGCGTGCCCACCATCGCGAGCGTCGCGCCAAAATGGTGGGCACGGCGCTGACGCGCCTTTGCCCACACCCTACGCCGCCGAATGCGTCGCCTGCGTGCCGCGGATCAACCGGCCGGGTCTTGCGCCCGTGGCCGTGCCGCCGCGCTGCGTTACCACGCCCGAGACGATGGTCGCCTCATAGCCGTCGACCTGCTGCAGGAGGCGGCGGCCGCCGACGGGGAGATCGTAATGCACCTTCGGCGGGTGCAGATGCAGGTGGTCGTAATCGATCACGTTGACGTCGGCCTTGTAGCCGGGCGCGATCAGGCCGCGGTCGGCGAGGCCGACCGAGAGCGCGGTCTTGCGCGATTGCACCGCGATCACGAAGGGGATCGAGAGTTTTTCGCCGCGGGTGCGGTCGCGCGTCCAGTGGGTCAGGAGATAGGTCGGGAAAGAGGCATCGCAGATGATGCCGCAATGCGCGCCGCCGTCGGAGAGGCCGGGCACCGAATTCGGGTCCAGCAGCATCTCGCGCGTCGCGTCGAGATTGCCGTCGGAATAATTGAGGAACGGCACGTAGAGCATGCCGCGGCCCCCGTCGGTCAGCATCGCATCATAGGCGAGTTCTTCCGGGCGCTTGCCGAGCCGGCGCGCCTGCGCGCCCAGCGTGTTCTCCGGTGGCTGCTCGTAATCCGGCGGATTTCCGAGCAGATACATCTTGTCGTAGTTCGGCCGGAAGAACAGCGGGTCGTCGGTGTCGCTGGCGTTCTCGGCGAGGATCGCGGCGCGCGTCTCGGCCTGGTGCAACCGCGCCACCCGCTCCTTGAGCGGCAGGTGCGCAATCGCCTTGTAGCTCGCATGGGTCTGGAACGGGTTGCGCGATAATTCGAGCCCGAGCATCAGCCCGACCGGACGCGCCGCGATCTGGGCGGTGATCGATAGCCCGCGGCGGCTTGCCTCGTTGATGGTGTCAAGCGTCTGGCGCCAGCGCCGCGGCGACTTGTCGTTCTGGGTGATCGAGAACGAGATCGGGCATTTCGTGTTCTCCGCCACCCGCAGCATCATCGGCAGGTCTTCGTGGACGGTGGAGAGATCGAGCACGAATTGCAGCACGCTGCGGCCGACCCCATGCATCGCGCCGGCGATCGCGGTCAATTCGTCCTCGCCCGCCTTCAAGGTCGGCGTGAAGTCGCCGGTCGAGGTGCGGTGGTTGAGGGTGCGCGAGGTGGAGAAGCCGAGCGCGCCGGCGCGAACCGCATCGCCCGCCAACGCCGCCATCTGCCTGTTGTCCTCCACCGTGGAGGGATCGCGCCGCGCGCCGCGTTCGCCCATCACATAGACGCGCAGCGCGGCATGCGGCAGTTGCGCGCCGATGTCGACGTCGAAGCTGCGCTTCGACAGCCAGTTCATGTAGTCGGGAAAACTCTCCCATTCCCAGGGAATGCCGGCGCTCAAGACCGGCTCGGGAATATCCTCGACGCCTTCCATGAGCTGGATCAGCCTGGTGTGGTCGCTGGGCCGGCAGGGTGCGAAGCCGACGCCGCAATTGCCCATGATCGCTGATGTGACGCCGTTCTGCGAGGAGGGCGTGATGTCCTGGCTCCAGGTCACCCGGCCGTCATAGTGGGTGTGAACATCGACGAAGCCCGGCGCCACCAGCTTGCCGCGCGCGTCGATCTCTTCCTTGCCTTTGCTCGCGACCTTGCCGACCTCGGTGATCTTGCCGTCCGCGATCGCCACATCGGCTTCATAGAGGTCGCCGCCGCTGCCGTCCGCAATGGTGCCGCCGCGGATCACGATGTCAGGCGCTGAGGTCATGGCGCTTCATCCCGATTTGTTGTTGTTGCCCCGCATCATCGGTCGTCCCTCGGTGCTGTCAACCGGCGGGGATGAGGTTCAGCAATGCGCTATGGCGCCGCAACCTGGGAATATGGCGGTGTTGTCAAAGCCTAGTCCATGTCGCGGAAGGCGTGACCGTTGGTTTCGATCTTTTTCACAAGGTCCGGCGGCAATTCGGCTTGTGCCGCCGTGCCGTCAAATGCCCATTCCTCAGGATTGGCCAGGTCGGGAAGACCGGCCCCTTTGCGCACATAGAGGCCCAACGTCGGCTTTTGCGGATTAATGTAGAGATCGTACTCCTGCATTGAGATGTCTCCTCTTCTGTTGCCAGCTCAGGATCGCATCAAGCCGCGTTGGCTCGCCTCCTGGTCAGATTATCGCGATCGGTTACAGCCGTAAGCATTTAGTTCGAGGCAGTGATCGGACCGTAACGGGCGCACCGCAGTGTCCTTTGAAAATCACTGCGGAGATCTCTCGTGACCGCGACCACCAAAGGCAACGAGTGCGCAGTTTCCATGCGGCCTGCCGAGGCCGGCGAACACGTTACCGGCGCCGCGTGCGTGCCGACACGTCGAGACCGCGGCGTTTGCGCGCTTCAGACCATCTATCTCGGTGTCGCCTGTTATGTCGGCCTGAGCGATTGCGCGGATCGTTTGGAAGCGATCGCTCGCGAGGAGGTCTAAACAAGTGGTTATCAAGCCGCTGCGTGCGCTTCCGATCCCTGCGGCTTGCGGTCGGTGACGAGCGCGAGCAGCACCGTCAGCACCATGAAGGCGGCGGAGGCGCCGAACACCCAATGCGGCAGGTTGTGGTCCATGATCCAGCCGAACAGCAGCGGGCTTGCGATGCCGCCGAAGTTGAAACCGGTGGAGACGATGCCGAAGGCGCGGCCGGCCGCACCGGGAGGTGCTGCGTTGCGCACCAGCATGTCCCGCGAGGGCGTGATCACGCCGCCGAGGAAGCCGGCCAGGCCCAGCGCCGCGGTCAGCACCGCCGATGGCAGGTTGACCATCGCGATCACGACCACGATCGCCGCATTGACGGCAAAGCAGGCCGCCGCGACCTGGCCGTGGCGATGGGTGCGGTCGGCGAGATAGCCGCCGGCGAGCACGCCCGCCGCGCTGGCGCCGAGGAACGCGGTCAGCGCGATATTGGCCGACGAGAACGACACGCCATAGCCGCCCATCAGCGCCACCACGCCGAAATTATTGATCCCCGCGCTCGACAGGCTGAGCAGCGTGAAGAACACGGTCAGCACCATGATCGCCGGCGTCATCACGCTGGTTTTCACCTTCTCACTGCCCTCGGGCCTGTCCTTCGCGGCGCCCGCGTCGGGGATGCCCATGATGACGAGCAATAGCGCCACCAGCGGGCCGATCGCGCCCGCGACCATCAATGCGCCGAGCCCGCCGATTGCAGCGACCAGCGCCGCCATGATCGCCGGTGCCACCGCGCCGCCGAGGAAGCCGGCAAAGGTGTGGACCGAGAACGCGCGGCCCATGCGCGCCTCGTCCATATGTGCCGATAGGATCGCGTAGTTGGCGGGGTGATAGACGCTGTTGGCAAGTCCGAGCCCAATCGCGCTTGCGATCAGCGCGGGATAGCTCAAATGCGAACCGAGCCCGATCAGGGCAAAGCCGCCCAGGCAGAGCCCGATCAGGAGGATTTTTCGCGCGCCGATATGGTCGGCGAGATAGCCGATCGGCGCCTGCGTCAGGCCGGAGACCAGCGCGAACACGGTGAGCGCGAAGCCGAGCTCGATATAGCCGACGCCGAGCCGCTCCTTCAGGAACGGGAACAGCATCGGCAGCACGAAGATATGGAAATGGCTGACCCAGTGCGCGATCGAAATCCCCGTCAGCGTGCGCGCCGCGCTGTCGGTCTTCAATTGCTGCGGTGCGGCGAGAACATCAGCCATATCAGTGAGAAGCCCATCAAATGTGATGCCCGGCGGGGCTTAAAGCATGATCCGGAAAAGTGGGAACCGGTTTTCCGAAAAGATCATGCTCAAACAGAGAGCCAGATCATGATCCGCTCGGATCATGATCTGGCGCGAAAATATCGGCTGGGCGTTATTTGTCCATGAAGGCCGCTGCATGGCTGACCCGGCGAACCGCGACCGAGCGACATGCGGCATTAAAGCGGCGAGACAAGCCACTCGCATTGCAGCAATGATCTGGCATGACCGATCCGGCAAGAAAGCTGCGCGTCCTGATCCCCGAGGGGGCGAGCACTTCGGCGCGCGAGGCGATCACGATCCTCGGTCTTGCCGGCCACCATGTCGAAGTCTGCGATCCCTCGCCCTGGTGCCTGTCGCGCTATTCGCGCTTTGTGCGGAAATTCCACCGCTGCCCGGGGTTGCGCCACGACCCCGAGGGATTCCTTGGTTATATCGAGCGGCTCCTGGAGGCACCGTTCGACGTGCTGCTGCCGACCCATGAGCAGGGTTTTCTGTTCGCGCGCGCCGAGGCGCGATTGAAGGGCCGCGTCGGCCTGGCGCTGCCGCGGTTCGACAATTACCGGATGGTGCACAGCAAGGCCGGCTTCAGCCGCCTGCTCGACCGGTTGGGTCTGCCGCAGCCGCCGACGCGGATCGTGACCTCGGAGAGCGAGCTGCGTGAGGCCATCCGCTTTCCCTCCGTGATCAAGACTTCGGTCGGCACGGCAAGCCGCGGCATCTGGTTCGTGCGCGACGAAGCCGATTTCAACATCGCGCTATACGAGCTCGGCGCGAGCGATACCTTTGCCGACGAGCTTCTAGTCCAGGATCTCGTCACCGGCACCACGGAGAAGGCGCAGTCGGTATTTTGCTTTGGGAAACTGGTCGGTTTCCACGCCTACCGGCAGGTCGCGCCCGGCGTCGGCGGCGGCGAGGCGATCAAGGAAAGCGTCAGCCGTCCGCAGGTGCACGCCTATCTGGAAGCGATTGGAGAAACGCTGGCCTGGCACGGCGCGCTGTCGGTCGATTACGTGATGCCGATCGACAGCTCCGTGCCGCTCCTGATCGATTGCAATCCGCGCCTGGTCGAGCCGCTCAACGCCTTCCGCGCCGGCACCGATCTGGTCGATCTCCTGCTGCGCGTTTCGCTCGGCGAGACGCCAAAACCCTTGCCTGAGAGCCGCACCGGCGTGCGGACGCATTTGGCGATGCAGGCGTTGCTCGGCCAGGCCTCCCGCGGCGGTACCAGGCGCGACATTCTGGTTGAGTGCGGCGATCTCCTGAAGACCTCAGGGCCCTACAACGCCAGCACCGAGGAGTTGACGCCGGTGCAGCTCGATTGGCTCAGTGCCGTGCCGCTGGCGATGACGGCCGGCCTCACTTTGGTCTCGCCGAAACTGGCAAGGACGGTCGCCCGCGGCGGCTTCGGCGCGCATCTGCTCGACCTGAAGAGCATCCGCAAGATCGAGCGCGAGGATTTCGCCGGACTGCATCAGCCGCCGTAGCCGCCGTAGGGTGGGCAAAGCGCAGCGTGCCCACCTTCCCTTGCACCGCCCGTGAAATGGTGGGCACGCTGCGCTTTGCCCACCCTACAATTCTGGGCAACGCTCTCACCCCGTCATTGCGAGCGCAGCGAAGCAATCCACGTCTCCGCTAGCGGCGCGATGGATTGCTTCGCTTACACTCGCAATGACGGGAGGCGTCTCACAACGGCTCGTCGTCCGGGCCGTAGCGATCGCGCTTCGGCGTGGCGATGTCGCCGTCTTCGTAGTCGTCGTCCTCGTCGTGGCGCGCAGGTGGAGGCGGCGGCTTCGGCTTGCCGCCTTCCTGCTTTGGAGGTTGGTTTGTCTTCCCGATCCCGCCCATATCGATCTCCCGCCATCACGACATAATGGCTGATTCGGGCGGGACAAGCCGGTCCGCGCGCAGGCCACGGACCGGCCGATTGCTTCAGAACGTCGCGCCGGCCTTTACGAGGAAAGTGCGGCCCGGCAGCGGATAGGCGTTGAAGCGGCCGGGCGTGAAGTTCGAGGCGATGGCGTAGTCGTAATAGAGCGCATTGAGCAGGTTGTTGACGCTGACCGACCAGAAGAAATGCTCATAGGCGCCGCTGAGCTTGAGGTCGATCGTCGCATCGCCCGGAATGCGCGTTTGCGTATTGGCCTGGTCGTTATCCATGACGCGCGAGCTCCAGGCGCGCAGCGTGGCATCGAGCACGAGATAGTTGTCCCAGATATTCCAGGTCACGCCGAGATTGCCGGTGTAGCGCGACACCAGCGGCACGTCGTTGCCCGCGAACTGTCCCTCGCGGAACACAGCACGCGTGTAAGCCATGCCGCCGCGCAGCGACACGGTATCGCTGACGCGCAGCGAAGCCTGCGTCTCCGAGCCATAGCGCCGGGTCGGCTCGAGGTTGACGTTGAAGAACAGCACCGGATTGAAATGGATCTCGTTCTCGAGGTCCATGTTGTAGACGCTGGTCTGCACCTGGAATCGGCCCGTCTTGACGCGGAATCCGCCTTCGACGTCATGCGAGGTCTGGGTCTTCAACTGGAAATTCTGCGGCAGCGGATTGAAGAAGGCGTCGAACGCGGGACCCGTCGAGACGCGCTCGTCGACATCGGGCGTGCGGAAGGCGTGCGCGGCGCGGGCGAACACCGAGAACATTTCGGTGAAGCGATGCTCGACGCCGACATGCAGCGCGTAGTTGGTCTCGCTCTGGTCGAGCGGCGTCGCCTGCGCGTCGAAGGCGAACGGCGCGTTCGGATCGTAGCGGTCGCGCGCGTTGAGCCAGGTGTTCTGCACCCGCGCGCCATAGGAGAAATCGGTCGTGGGCAATAGGCCGACCGTGTGCATCCAATAGCCGGCGAGCGACTGCTGCGACAGGTCGTAGGTATGGATCGGCGGCACGCCCCGGAACGCGCCGCGCTGCTGGTTGAACGTCGCGTCGTAATAGTCGATGCCGGTCAGGATCGACGACGGAATCCCGAAGATCGAATTGTTGATGCTCAGCCGCGGCGTGATCGACCAGGTCTGCAGCGCGGCGTCATTGTAGGTGGATGTCGCGCTGATGAATGGTGAGGCGCCGAAGAATCCGCTTTGCGTGTCCTTCTGGCGGTAGCCGCCATCGACGATCAGGTCGACGCCGTTCAGAAGCGTCTTGGTGAAGCCAGCCGTCGCGCTCGCGCCCTGCTGGTTGCCGTAGTCGAACGGTGTGGCGGCGCCCCTGCGGTCGGTGACGAGTTGGTTGATGCCGGCGGATGGGTCGACGATCCGGCCGCCCGGAAAGCCCAGCTTCTGGTCGTCGCCGGTCACCGTCAGGAATGCTTTCAGGTCCGGCGTCGTGTAGTTGAGATTGCCGACGCCGTTGCGCTGGTCGAGCGCATTGTTCACGCGGTAGCCGTCGGACTTGATGCCGTTGCCGTAGAACGACGCCGACCATGGCCCGGAATTCATCGCGGTCGAGATCGCGGCCATGCGCTGGTTGAAGGAGCCGTACCCGGCTTCGCCCCGGATCGAGACCGGCGGGCCGCCGATGCCGGTCTTGGTGACGATGTTGATCACGCCGCCGATCGCGTTGTCGCCGTAGAGTACGGCGCCGCTGTTGCCGCGGGTGATCTCGATGCGCTCGATCGAATCCAGCGGGATGGTCGAGAGATCGACCTGCGCCATGTCGATGTCGTTGAGGCGCCGCCCGTTGAGCAGGAACAGCGTGTTGGCGGTGGCGAACGCGCCGAAGCCGCGCAGGTCGACCGAGGTCTTGGCGCCGTTTACGCCGCCATAGAGCGATTGAAGCTGCACGCCGGGCGCCTGCGCGATGATCTCCGGCAAGGTGTGCGATGGCGAATGCGCGATGTCGTCGGCGGTGATCACGGTCGAGGACGTCCCGACGATGCCGGCGAACTGCGGGCTGCCGCCGCTGCCACCGGATGAAGCTCCGCTAGCGGCGCCGCCGCCCGAGCCCGCGCCGCCGGCCGGTTGCGCGGTGGTCGGCACCTGGCCCGGCGCGGGACGCCGGGGGCCTGGAGTGCCGTCGGAAGCGGGCTTGGCACGGGTGCGGTTGTGGTCGCCAGGCGCTCTGACCTCGACCGGTGGCAATTGTTCGGAGGACGCTTCCTGCGCCTGCGCGGCAGAAACGTACAAGGCGGGCGCCAGCATGCTCGACGCGAGCAGGAGTGCCCGGCGTTGCTTGGTGGCGGTGATAGCAGAGAACATCGGCGAGACCTCGGTATGACGTCAGTGGCACGTCACAGCGATCCGAGGCTCACCATCGCGTTTCGCGCTTCAGGTGAAGCAAATGCCTGTACTCCCCGACCGACATCGTCGCGTGTGACCACGTAAGACGGCAGGTCTCCTGGCTCGCGGGTCGTTACCCTTCGTCGCCTTCCCAGGACCGAGACGCCCAGTGGCATAAGACGAAGGATTCACCGCATACAGTTGCGGGGGCAGCCGCGGCTTGAGGGAAGTTTCCCGGTACCGCATTCCCTTTTGATCCCGATAGGAACCGTCGGGGCCATCTAGGATTTTGGCGACGCCCGAGTCAATCCCGGCGAAACTGCGGCGCCCCATCCCCAATACGCTTTTTTGTTCCGGTGTCGCTTGTCTGCCACCGAATTCGCTGCAAGAAGCAGGGCGCGATGAGTGCACAGGATTTCACGATAGCGGCGGGTCTCGCCGCGCGGCGGCGGTTGGGGGCGACCGTTGCGATGATTGCGTTGGTTGCCGTGCTGATGCTGATCTCGCTCGGCACCGGCCCGGTGCGGCTGTCGCCGCTGACGGTGATCGAGGCGTTGTTCGGTGGCGGCAGCGATGTAACGCAGGTGATCGTGCGCGAGATCCGCCTGCCGCGGACCATCCTGGCGTTCGCGATCGGCGCCATTCTCGGCCTGTCAGGCGCGGCGCTGCAGGGCCTGTTGCGCAATCCCTTAGCCTCGCCCTCGCTGTTCGGCGCGCCGCAATCGGCGGCGTTCGGCGCGGTGCTGGTGATCGCGCTCGGGCTGGCCGATGTCCGCTCCTACGCGCTGCCGGTCGCCGCCATCATCGCCGCGTTCGGCTCGGTGTTCGTGCTGCTCGCGATCGCTGGCCGCAATGCGGGGCTGTTGATCCTGATCCTCGCCGGGCTTGCGATTTCGAGCCTTGCGGGCGCTGCGACGGCGCTGGTGATGAACCTCGCCAGCAATCCGTTCCTGGTGCTGGAGATCGCGTTCTGGCTGCTCGGCTCGCTGGAGGATCGCAGCTTCCAGCATGTCGCGCTGGCGCTGCCGTTCATCGTTGCCGGCGCGGCCATCCTGCTGTCGCAGGCCAGCGCCTTCCGTGCGCTCACGCTTGGCGAAGAGACCGCGCAAAGTCTCGGCGTCGATGTCGGCCGCCTGCGGCTGTTCGTGATCACAGGCGTTGCGCTCGGCGTCGGCGGCGCGGTGGCGGTCACCGGCACCATCGGCTTCATTGGCTTGGTCGCGCCGCATCTGATGCGGCCCGTGATCGGCCACGACCCGGCGCGGCTCTTGGTGCCCAGCGCGCTCGCGGGCTCGGCGCTGTTGCTCGCGGCCGATATCGCGGTGCGCATCATCCCGTCGACCTCGGACATCAAGGTCGGCGTCCTGACCTCGATCATCGGTGTGCCGTTCTTCCTCTATCTCATCGTACGCGAGCGCCGCGCGCTCGGCGGAGGCGTCGCATGACGGCGCTTGTCGCAGAACATCTTAACGTCGCGCTCGCCGGCCGCCGCGTGCTCAGCGACGTGTCGCTGCAACTCGCCTCAGGTCATCTCGTCGCCCTGGTCGGTCCGAACGGAGCCGGCAAGACCACGCTCTTGCGCGCGCTCGCCGGTCTCATTCCCTCCGATGGTGTCATCAAGGTGGGTGGCGAGGCGCTCGCCGCGCTGCCGCTGCGCGAACGGGCCAAACGCTTCGGCTATCTTCCGCAAGGGCACATGGTGCACTGGCCGCTGCCCGCGCGCGACATCGTCGCGCTCGGCCGCTATCCGCATGGTGCCACCGATCCGGCACGGCTGTCCCCGCGCGATGTCGAGGCGGTGGTGCGGGCGATGCAGGCGGCCGACGTCATGGAGTTCGCCGAGCGCCGCGTCACCGAGCTTTCCGGCGGCGAGCGCAGCCGCGTCGCACTGGCGCGCGTGTTTGCGGTGGAGGCGCCGATCATCCTGGCGGACGAGCCCACCGCCTCGCTCGATCCGCGCCACCAGATCGACGTCATGAAGGGGTTGCGTGCGGCAGCCGACAAGGGCGTGCTGGTGATCGTGGTGACGCACGACCTCGGCCTTGCCGCGCGCTTTGCCGACCATGCGCTGGTGCTGTCGCAGGGCCGCCTCGCCTCGCAGGGCGCGCCCGCGGACGCGCTGTCGGAAGCAGTGATGGCCGACGTGTTTCGTATCAGCGCCTTCCGCGCCGAATATCAGCGCGAGACGGTGATCGTGCCGTGGGCGGAGATCTGATGCGGCGCCTCGCTGCATTCCTTGCAGCGTTCGCCCTGTCCACCACTGTCGCGCTTGCGGCGAGCGCGCCGCGCATCGTCTCGATGAACGTCTGCAGCGATCAGTTGCTGCTCTCGCTCGCCGATCCCCAGCAGATCCTGGGCCTCAGCCGATTCTCCCGCGAGGCCTGGCAATCATTCGCCGCCGACAAGGCGCGCCGCTTCCCGATTCTCTCCGGCGGCGCGGAGGACGTGCTGGTGCTGAAGCCCGACATCGTCGTCGCCAGCCTGTTCGACAAGCGCGCAACGCGCGAGCTCTTGAAAGCAAACGGCCTTCATCTCGTCGAGTTCAGCGTGCCGCGCACGCTGGACGAGGTGAAGGACCAGATCCGCGAGATGGGCGAGATCGTGCAGCATCCGGACCGCGCAAAGGTCGCGATTGCAAGGCTCGACGCCGCGATCGCCCAAGCGCGCGAGGCCGCGACCGGCAAGCACTATCGCGTGCTGCCGCTGGCGCGCCGTGGCTGGGTGTCCGGCAGCGACAGCCTGGTGTCGTCGCTGCTCATCGAAGCTGGCCTCCTCAATCCCGCCGGCGACCTCGGCGTCGCAGCCGGCGGCTACGCCTCGCTGGAAGCGATCGTGCAACTGAGACCGGACTTCATCCTGGTGTCGGAGGCCGGTGACCGCGCCGAAGACAACGGCCGCGCCTTCCTGCTGCATCCGGCGCTGGAGCACTTCTATCCGC
The DNA here is from genome assembly GCF_043638955.1 of Bradyrhizobium sp. 31Argb. NCBI lineage: Bacteria > Pseudomonadati > Pseudomonadota > Alphaproteobacteria > Hyphomicrobiales > Nitrobacteraceae > Bradyrhizobium > Bradyrhizobium sp. 31Argb. Next base: position 11,060 of record NZ_JBEGDB010000240.1, read on the forward strand.
CGGAGAAACGCATTGTGCTTCCCGAACGTCTCACCGTCTGCGGCGGCGTGATGCTCGCCGACGCGCTGGACTTGCTGACGAAGGAGTTGCAGCGCGTGGCGCGGTAGCTCCATCCCCCGTCATTGCGAGCGCAGCGAAGCAATCTATCTCTCAGCTCGTCATTCCGGGGCTCGCCAACGGGTCCGCGCAAAGCGCGGCCCGATGACAGGCTCCGCGAGAACCCGGAATCCATTCTTCCACTTGCGCATGCGGCGCAATGGATTCCGGGCCTGCGCCTTCGGCGCATCCCGGAATGACGAGCGGAGAGATGGGTGCGCTCGCCCCGAATTACGCTTCCGCTTCATCCGGGGCTACGGCCGTAACCATTATGATGAAGGCGCGCCCAAATCGCGCATTGCGACGGCGCGCGCGGAATAGCAGGATCGCTACGGTGTTGCGTTTTGTACGATAGGCAAAGGAGAGCATCATGCCAGAGTTTGTGGTTGAATTCGGCAAGGACGGCGGGCGGGTCGGGGCCGACGGCCGGCTTGATGCGGCGGCCTTTCATCGCAACCATCAGCCGATCTGGGCAGTGCTGGAGAAATTTCTTTTGGGTCGATCCGGCGACGTGCTGGAGGCCGGCAGCGGCACTGGCCAGCACGTCGTGTATTTCGCGGAGCGGACCCCCGACATCATTTGGTGGCCGAGCGATCTCAACGACGCGCATCTGAAGAGCATCGCGGCCTGGCGCGCATACGCCGCCCTTCCGAACATCCGTCCGCCGCTGAGGATCGATCTCTCCGATCCGGCCTGGCCCGGTGCTGCGCCTGAGGGCGGCGAGCTGCCAAAGCTGCTCGCGGTGTTCTGCGCCAATGTGATTCACATCGCGCCCTGGCGCGTTACCGAAGGCCTGTTCGAAGGCGCCGCACGCCGCCTGCGCGACGACGGCCGGCTGTTCATCTACGGCCCCTTCAAGCGCGACGGCAAGCACACGGCTCTCAGCAACGCCGTGTTCGACACATCCTTGCGCAACCAGGATCCCGACTGGGGCGTGCGCGACATCACCGATATCGAGAAGCTGGCGGGGCGCGTCGGTCTGTCATTGGAGGAGGCGGTAGACGTGCCCGCGAACAACATGATCCTGGAATTCGCGTGCGCGTGATCGCTCCCCCGCGTCATTCCGGGGCGCGACGAAGTCGCGAGCCCGGAATCCATTGCGCAGCATACGCGGGCGGAGAAATGGATTCCGGGTTCACGCGGAGCCTGTCATCGGGCCGCGCTTTGCGCGGACCCGTTGGCGGTGTGCCGAGTATGAACGACAGCTTGGAGGTGGAAGTCCTCTATC
>NZ_JBEGDB010000241.1:0-12347 GCF_043638955.1 Bradyrhizobium sp. 31Argb
CAACGTTCGTGACGATCGCGACCCGCCCCTCATTCGCGCTGAGACGCGCGGAGTTAAATCACTGATTTGCCCGACGGTGAAAGCAGAATGTTTTTTACGCGAGGGCTGGACAGACTTTTGCTGATTTGCCCGACGGGTTGTTATGTCGCACCCTCTGCATCCACATCGTCATTGCGAGCGGAGCGAAGCAATCCATAGCGCCGCAAGCGGAGGAATGGATTGCTTCGCGGAGCCCGTCATCGGGCGCGCGTTCGCGCGACCCGTTGGCTCGCAATGACGGGGCTGTCATTCCGGCGCAGAACAACCGTCGCGTTCAGATCGAACGAGCCTGTCTCCGAACCTCATTTGCAATCGGCCTCAAGGACTCCGGAGCGGCGGGGCCGATCAGACTGTAGCCAACGCCGTCGTCAGCCCAGGCGAAGCCTCCAACACCGCCCTGCGATTGGGGCGTCATTGGCGCGTTCTGGTCCGCGCTGCTCATCGGTCGGGTCAGCACGACGATCCGACTGCCGTGGTCATCGTCATACATGAACATTGCGGCGGGACCGTGCGAACTGGCGACAAGGCGCCCTCCCATCAGCCGGTAGCCCGACGTGGTCAGATCCGGCACCTTCACCGGCCGATGCAGCCGGTCGGAGAGCCATTGCACGAGTTGAGCGCTCTCGGACGCACGAACCTCGACAGGTCGGACACGATCCGGTGCATAGACGCTATACGAGATGGCGGCCTCCTGCGCGAGCGCAACCAGTCCGCTCGGCGACGCCTGCAGCGCGCCGCGTACGAACCAGCCGCCGAGACCACCGATGCTCAACAGCAGCATCGCCGCCATCGCCCACCGAACCGGCGACGGTCGTCGCGAACGCTGCTCGATGATGCGCGACAGATTGAGCTCTGCCGGCAAGGGTTCCTCGGCGATCGGCGCGAACGCCGCGCGCAACCGATCGCGCTGATCGCTGAAGGAGGCGACGCGTCTGGCGACATCCGGATGATCACCCAGATAAGCGGCGACTTCTGCCTGCCGCTCCGGTTCGAGGACACGGTCCACATAGGCGTGGAGATCATCCTCCGTGATCGGTCGATGGCTCATTCTTCACGCTCCGTATTGACACAATGTTGGTTGGCGCATCGATCGCAGTGCCTTCGATCTCCTGCCGCAGCCTTTCGCGCGCCCGAGAGAGCCGCGACATCACCGTGCCCACGGGAATATCGAGCACCTTCGCGGCATCCGCATAGGAGAGGTCTTCGACGCCAACAAGCAGCAGTACGGCACGCTGGTCTTCGGGAAGTTTCGCGAGCTTGTTCAGAACGTCCTGATACATCAATTTTTGTTCCTGCGCTGCGGCCTCGCCCAAATCATCCTCATTGGTGTTGTCGATCGGGACATGCCTGCCGCGCGTCGCTGACTGGCGAAACTGATTGATCGCCAGGTTATGCAGGATCGTGAAGAGCCAGGCGCGGACATCGCCGTCGCGCCGCTGGTACCAGCGGCTGACGGCACGCTCCAGGCAATCCTGCACCAGGTCGTCGGCATTCGCGCGGTTGCGAACCAGTGCGCGTGCATAGCGGCGGAGCGCGGGTATCAACGGTTCGACCTGCCTCAGCATGTCTTCCATGGCGCACTCCGCCTCGATCATGATCCGATTGGACGCAATCGGATCATGATCTCATCTCTTTGTTTGAGCATGATCTTCCCACGCAAACGCTTCGCGTTTGTCGCGAGGGAAAACCGGTTTCCACTTTTCCCGGATCATGCTCTAGCTTGCCCTCACTCTACCATCACCGCGTTTGCACCTGTACCGCCTCTCCTGATGTCGTCGCATCTCCGGGGGCAATGACCAGATATCGCCGTTCCGGACTTGCCGGATCCTGGACGATCTGCCGGATCGGCCCAACAGCGTTGACGATGGCCGATCCGGCCGGATTGGTCATGAAGGCCGCCAGCGGTTGCAGAGAACCGCTTCCGTCAGCGTGGTCTGCCAGCGCAAGCACGTATTTTTGCTTCGGCGTCAGACCGGTCACCGACGCCTGCAGCACCTGGATCAGGCCCTGATCGAACAGTGAAACGCTCGTCGGAGGTTTCTCGTCCTTTGACCCATCCTTCGGTCCGAGCGAGAGGTGCGCGGCCTGGCCCGCGACACCGAGCGCCTGCAGGTTCTGGCGGTCGTCTGCATTCGGGGCAGCGTTCGGAACATAGGCGATGGCCTGAGGCGCTTGTCCGATCGGGATGTTGGCGATCACCGTATTGGTCGCGGTGTCGATCGCTGCGAGCGCGTCGGCATTCTCAAGCCCGACATAGATCCGGCTGCCATCGCCCGACGGCCACACACCGTGCGGAAGATTTCCGACAGGGATGGTCGCGACCTCCGAAAAATCATCGGTGCGGAACACCTTGACCTGGTTCAAGCCGCCGATCGTAACGTAGGCGAAAGTCCCCTTCGCCGTGTGGGCGAAGTTAACGTGGTTGGTGATCGGGCCGCTGTCGATCATCTTGATCAGATTGAACGGCGGCCTGGCATTGAACACCTGCGTCGTGCCGGTGTCCTTGAGCGTGAACCACACCTGGTTTCCGTCCGGCGTCGCGGCGATGTTCGGGCAGAACGGACTCTCCTGCTTGACCTTCGCGATGATCTTGTGGTCGGCAACGGAGACGACGTCTGTCTCCGGGTTGAAGGACGAGCAGATGTAGCCATATTTTCCGTCGGGCGAGAAGATCTGCATGCCCGGACCGCTGGGCGTGGTGATACGGGTCTTCTCTGCGAACGTCTTGCTATCGATCACAGAGATATAGTTCTCGCCCCGCACGGTGACCCAGACCTCCCGGCCATCGGGCGTGAAGAATGCTTCATGCGGCGATCGGCCGACATAGGTCACATGCTTGACGGCATTGGTCGCGGTGTCGATGAAGGTCACCGAGTTCGATCCGATCGAGACCACCGCCAGGGTCCGATGATCGGGCGAATAGCCCATCCCGTGGACGAGAACCTGCCCCTTGTAGAGCGGGCTGAAGTTAACGGGTTGTGGATCGCCCAACCTGATGACGCCGAGGAGCTTGTTATCGACAGGGTCCGTCACCGAGACCGTATTCGAGAATTGCTCCGCTGCGTAAACGCGGTCGTGATGGCTGATCGGCACGTCAGGCGCGGACAGCGCGCCGGGCGCTTGTCCTGCCCAGGCGCCGGAACTGGTTGCAAGCATCGTGCCTGCAAGGAGAAGGCTCTTCCAGATCGTCATGGTTAGCTCCTACTTCTTCATTCCCGATGACATGTCCATCGACATGCCTGAGTGGTGATGTTCGACCGCAGTCGAAGCCGGTTGCTGTTGCGTGGGGGCAGGCGCGGCATCCGTCACCGGCTGGCCGATCGCAAGCTTCATGGCTGCGATTTCCTGCATCTGATCGACGATGATCTCCTGCGCGATACGCCGTAGCTGTTCGTTCTTGCCGTAGCGCAGTTCGCTGATCGCCATGTCGATCGCGCCTTGATGATGAGGAGACATCATCGCCACAAAGTCGCGGTCGACGTCGCCGGTCGGCTTGATCTCCATGTCGTTCATCATCTTGATCATCGCGGCCTCGTTCTCTTTCCAGAACGGAGCCTCGTCGGCGGCAACGGCCGGCGGGACAGGCGGGTGGGCTTCCTGCGCAAGCACATGCGACGGAAGAGCAAACGCGATGAGAAGGCGCGCGCCAAGAACCACAGTGCCTAGACCTGGTCTCGGAAGCATGCCTGACAGCGCCGTCACGGCGCCGTGAAACGATGGCCTACGCATTCTGGCCTCCATATTTGATGCGTTGTGCGGGTGTGACGCGTGCGGGCGCGTCTTATTCCATCGAGCCTTCGAGATTCTGGAGCGGCGACGCGCAGATCTCGGAAAGCACAGTGATTGCAAAGGCAAGGGACTGCCAAACGGCCCGATCACATAAACGTTAGGATCCTGATGCCGCGCGGCTTGCCCGAACCTCCACGACCCATCCGTTGATCTACGTCAACACCAAGGGGTCCGGCCCCTACTTCCATGCGGTTGGTGTGCACTTTTGGCCCATGGCAGAGACCCAGTAGGGAGGATCGGTCATGAAAATGTCCGCGCTGTTGTCCTGCGCTGCTACGTTGACCATGCTCACGATTGTGCCCGCGATGGCACAGCAGACGACTGGCGCTGCGGGTTCGCCCAGCGCCACGACCACGATCGACGGCAAGCAACTCCCGCCGCCCGATCCGACATTTGGCGGCGTAATCAAGGACGACGCCTTGCAATCCAAGCCGTGGTGGGCGCCGCGCATCGTCCCGCCGCAGGGCGCGCCCAACGTGCTGCTGATCATCACGGATGACGCAGGCTTCGGCGTGCCGAGCACCTTCGGGGGAGTCATCCCGACTCCGACGATGGATCGCATCGCCAATGAGGGCCTGCGCTACAATCGCGTCTTCTCCACCGCGCTGTGTTCGCCGACCCGCGCGGCGCTGATCACCGGGCGCAACCACCACTCGGCCGGCTTCGGCGTGATCTCTGAGCAGTCGACCGGCTTCCCCGGCTACAACAGCATCATCGGCAAGGACAAGGCGACGATCGGGCGGATCCTGCTCGACAACGGCTACGCCACTTCGTGGTTCGGCAAGGACCACAATACGCCTGCGTTCGCTGCGAGCCAGATCGGCCCGTTCAATCAGTGGCCAACCGGCATGGGCTTCGAATACTTCTACGGCTTCGTCGGCGGCGATGCGAACCAGTGGCAGCCAAACCTCTTCCGCAATACGACGCAGATCTACCCGTTCCTGGGCAAGCCGCCGGGCACCTGGAATCTCGTCACCGCGATGGCCGACGACGCCATCGACTGGATGACGCGCATGCATCAGACCGATCCGTCCAAACCGCTCTTCATCAAATATGCGCCAGGCGCCACGCACGCGCCGCACCACCCGACCAAGGAATGGGTGGACAAGATCGGTGCGATGCACCTATTCGACGACGGCTACGAGAAGCTTCGCGAGCGCATCTTCGAGAACCAGAAACGGCTCGGCGTGATCCCCAGTGACACGAAGCTCGCGCCATGGCCCGGCAATATCCTAAAGCCGTGGGACCAGCTTACGGCGGAGGAGAAGAAACTCTTCATCCGTCAGGTCGAAGTGTTTGCCGCCTACGCCGCCTACAACGACAGCGAGATCGGTCGCGTGATCAAACATTTCGAGGACCTCGGAAAGCTCGATAACACGCTCGTCATCTACATCAACGGCGACAACGGCACCAGCGCGGAAGGCGGGCCGCTCGGCACGCCCAACGAGGTCGCGTTCTTCAACGGCCTGAACGAGCTGCCGGTCGGTGCGCAGATGAGGTTCTACGACGTCTGGGGCACAGACCAGACCTACAACCACATGTCGGCCGGCTGGTCGTGGGCGTTCGACACGCCGTTCGACTGGTTCAAGCAGAACGCATCCAGGCTCGGCGGCATCAACCAGAATATGGTCGTGTCGTGGCCGGCGCGCATCAAGGACAAGGGTTCCTTGCGCGAGCAGTTCGTCCACGTCATCGACGTCGTGCCGACGATCCTCGAGGCCGCCGGCATTCAGGCCCCGGATTATGTCGACGGCATCAAGCAGGCGCCGATCGAGGGCACGAGCTTTGCCTACACGTTCGATGGACCGAACGCCAAGGTGCCGTCGCGGCACCAGACGCAGTACTTCGAGATGATGGGCCAGTGGGCGCTCTACCACGACGGCTGGATGCTGAGCACCAAGGTCAATCGCGCGCCCTGAAAGGCGTTTGGCCCGGCCAACCCCGATCCGCTGAACAATCAGGTGCTGCAGCTCTATGACCTGAGCAAGGACTTCAGCCAGTCCGACGACATCGCGGCCACGAACCCGCAGAAGGTCAAGGAGATGAAGGAGATGTTCATCGCCGAGGCCAGGAAGCACCAGGTCTTCCCGCTCGACGCATCGGTCGCGGCGCGCATCATCGCGCCGCGACCAAACATCACCGCTGGACGCACGGAGTTCGTGTACACGCGACCAATGACGGGATTGCCGCAGGGAGATTCGCCGCTGCTGCTCAATGCGTCCTACACGATCGCCGCCGACATCGACGTGCCGCAGGGCGGCGCGGAGGGCATGATCCTGACCTCGGGAGGGCGCTTCGCCGGCTATGGCTTCTACTTGCTGCGGGGCAAGCCGGTGTTCTTGTGGAACCTGGTCGACCTCGAACGCATCAAGTGGGAAGGCCCCGATGCGCTATCGGCGGGCCGGCATACGGTCGAGTTCGACTTCAAGTATGACGGCATTGGCGTCGCCACGCTCGAGTACAACAACTTCAGCGGTCTCGCACAGCCCGGCACCGGCACGCTGAAAGTCGACGGCAAGGAGGTCGCCACGAAGCGGATGGCGAAGACGCTGCCGATGATTCTGCAGTGGGACGAGAGCTTTGACATCGGCTCCGACACGCTCACCGGCGTGAACGATGCCGACTACAAGCCGCCGTTCCCGCTGACGGCCAAGCTCAACAAGCTGACGATCAAGGTCGATCGCCCGCAACTTTCGCCCGCAGACATCAAGACCCTGCAGGCGGCGATGCGAGAGAAGGCCAAGGCCGATTAATTCCATGGCGCCAAACATGCGGGCCGCGCTCTCTCAGGGCGCAGCCGAGGCCCCGATCTCGCCTGTGGCCCATCCCTCGAGACGCCGCTGGCGCGGCTACTCGGGATGAGGTCGCGTCATTCCGGGGCGATGCGCCAGCATCGAGCCCGGAATCCATTGCTCCACCTGCGCCTGCGGCCCGATGGATTCTCTGATGTGCAATTGCACATCATAGTTCGCGACTTCGTCGCGCCCCGGAATGACGAGAGCGGCATCTACACGAAATCGATGTGCTTGTTCAACGGCAACTCGCGGATGCGCTTGCCGGTGGCGGCGAAGATGGCGTTGGCGAGTGCGGGAGCGGCGGGAGGAACCGGGGGCTCGCCGATGCCGCGGATCGGGCTGCCGTTGTCGACGGCGCGTACTTCGATCGCCGGCGCCTGATTGAGGCGCAAGCCTTGGTAGGCGTCGAAGTTCGTCTGCTCGGCGACGCCGTCCTTGAACGTCAGTTCGCAATTGACGGCGTGGCCCAATCCCCAGATCACGGCGCCCTGAACCTGGTTCTCGAAGTTCAGGGGATCGAGCACCTTGCCGACATCGGCGGCGACGAACACATTGTCGATCCGGATGCCGCGCGGCGTGTTCGAGACTTCCACGACCTCGGCCACCGGCACGCCGAATGACAGCGTGAACGCGATGCCGCGGCCGCGATTCTTGCCGAGATCGCTGCCCCATTTCGACATCTCGCCCACCGCTTCAAGCACCCTGCGCGACGGCTCGTGCCAGCACAGCCGGATCAGTTCCTGCAGCGGATCGGCGCCCGCCGCGTGGATCAACTCATCGAGGAAGCCATTGTGCAGGAAACCGTTTGCCGACGCGCCAACCGAGCGCCAGGAGCTCACCGGCACCAGCTCCGGCACGCGATAGCCGGTGACGCGATAATGCGGAATCCGCAACGGCTGGTCCCAGGCGCCCGCCACGATCGCGATATCCGGCCCGAAGGTCGGCATGTGCAGCCGGCCGATCTGAGAGGCTGTCACCGACGGACAGGCGACCTTGAGGTCGTAGGCTTCGACCTTCCCATCCCTGACCGCGCCACGCATGCGCGCCATGCCGAGCGGGCGCGGGAAGTCGTGGGTCATGTCCTCTTCGCGCCTCCAGGTCATCTTGATCGGATATCCGGGATGCGCCTTTGCGAGCTCGACCGCCTGGCGGACATAGTCATCCTCGAGGCGCCGGCCAAAGCTGCCGCCTGACATCAATGAATGAAGGTGGATCTTGTCAGGCGCAAGCCCGCTGACTTCGGCCGCCGCCGCCACCAAGAACAGCGGCATCTGCGTGGCCGTCCAGATTTCGAGCCGTCCGTCCTTGAGCTGGACCACGGCGTTCATCGGCTCGAGCGGCGCATGCGCGAGATATGGCACCTTGTATTCGGCCTCGATCACGCCATCGCCCTGCAGCGCGGCCTCGATATCGCCCTCATCCTTGAGCCGGCTGTCCTGGCGCTCGCCGGTGAAGGAGGCCGCGACGGTCTCGAACATCGCCGCACTGGATGGAGGATAGGGCGCCGGTCCCCAATCGCATTTGATGAGTTCCGCCGCCTTGAAGGCGCGCCAGGTGTTGTCGGCGATCACGCCGACCCCGCCGGTGATCGGCACGACCGCAATAACTCCCCTCGCCTTCTCCGCCGCACTCGCGTCATATCCCTTGATGCCGCCGCCGATGCCGGGATTGGCGCGGACCGTCGCATAGACCATGCCGGGCATCCTGATATCGATGCCGTAGGTCGCAGTGCCGGTCGACTTCGCGACGATGTCGATGCGCTGCATCGGCTTGCCGAGATAGCGCCACTCCGACTCCGGCTTGAGCCGGACCTTGCGCGGCGGCTCGATCTTGGCGGCTTCCGCTGCCAGCGACGCGTAACTCAGCATCTCGCCGCGCGGCGTGATCACGCTGCCGTCCCTGGTCTTCAATTGGTGCTTTGGAATTCCGGTCCGCATCGCCGCCGCATGCAACAGGACTTCGCGGGCGGCCGCCCCCGCAATGCGCATCTTCTCATAGGCATCGGCAACCGACGACGACCCGCCGGTGATCTGCAGCCCCAGGAACTTGCTCACCGCATCGCCCACGACGCGCGCAGAGCGCGCCTTGATGCTGGTGTCGGTTGCCGGAACGGGAAGGCCCTCGGCGGCGGCGATGCCATTATAGTAAGCATTGCTCGGCGGCCCGAAATCGATCCTGATGTCGTTCCAGGCGATATCAAGCTCCTCGGCCACCAGCGCCGCAAGCACTGACGCGACACCCTGTCCGAGATCGGCGCGCGGCGTGATGATGGTGACGCCGGTCTGGTCGATGCGCACATAAGGCGTCAGCGCCGCCTGCCCATCGCCAAGCTCCTTCAGCAGCGGATTGATCGGCTCGCGCTTATAGGCATAGACGCCGAACGCGACGCCACCCGTGATCACGGCAGTGCCGATCAGGAAGGTGCGCCGCGCGATGGTGCCGGCCCTGCTCATGTCGGGCGGCCCTTGAGTTCACGCGCCGCGGTCTTGATCGCGGCGCGGATGCGCGGATAGGTGCCGCAGCGGCACAGATTGCCGGACATCGCCTCATCAATGTCGTCGTCGCTCGGATTGCCATTGGCGCGGAGCAGCGCGGCGGCCGACATGATCTGGCCGGACTGGCAGTAGCCGCATTGCGCGACCTGGTGCTCGACCCACGCCTTTTGGACCGCATGCAGCGCCGCCGGTGTGCCCAATCCTTCGATCGTGACGACGTCGGCTTTGACATCGCCGACCGGCAGTGAGCAGGAACGCACCGGCTCGCCGCCGACATGCACTGTGCAGGCCCCGCACATCGCAATTCCGCAGCCATATTTGGGACCGGTGATGCCGAGCACGTCGCGCAAGACCCACAGCAGGGGCATCTCGTCTTCGACGTCAACCTCATGCGTCCTGCCGTCGACGATGAGCCGCATGCGACCTCCGGAGCCTATGCGATGACGATCCTCGATCGCATGCGCATCTTCTCTGCCGTTCAGGTCAGAGTAGCGGAAGCCTACGACAAAGCCTTGGCTCTGTCATAGCGGTTCGGAGGCAGTTCACACACGCGTGTGCGCTTTCGCGGCATCACGCCGCACGCAATCGTAGCCCGGGTGGAGCGAACGCGTAACCCGGGGACCGCTCGCAAACGTAGATACAGATGACCCGGGTTGCGCGTTCCGCTCCACCCGGGCTACGAAAGTATCAGGCGCGGCGGCGCTGCGGGGTACCGCCGACGTTGGCGTCCCAGTTGCTCCAGCTTACGCTGGCGAGGCTTCGCCCGTCGGTGGCCAGCGGCCGCTTGGTTCGCCGCTCGTAATCGGCGATGCAGCGCTCCGCTTCCAGGATCTTTCGCTTCAGCTCGCTGATCGCCTGCTCGGTCTTCCGGTTGAAGGTCGGGATAGGGGCGCCCCCGAACCGGGCGATCTCCAATTCCTTGAGCGCAGCGCGCTGCTTCCTGACCTGCGCCCGTTGCCAGGCAATATGGCTATCGCTGTCCGCCGTCATGTCGCAGCCACCAGCTTGGATCGTTGCGTAGCATTGGGCACTTCGATATCGACCTCGAGCATCGAGACAAACTTGCCCCGATCCATCTTGACCACGACTTTCTCCGGATCGAGATCGACATGCTTGGAAACCACGGCGAGGATTTCGGATCGCAGCATTTCCAACAGTTCGGGCGCGCCGCTGCCGCCAACCCCGCGTTCATGCGCGAGCAGGATCTGCAGCCGTTCCCGCGCAACAGGCGCGGAGCCAGAGCGGCCGCCGATAAGCCGCAGGAGATTCATCATGCCGCCCTCCGTCGTAATAGCCTGTTCATCAGTCCCTTGCGTTCGACCGGCACCGTCATCGGCACCGTCTCGCCCATCAGGCGGCGCACCGCATCCATATAGGCGCGGGCCGGCGCGCTGGTGGTGCTGTTCAGCGTGACCGGGCAACCGACATTGGATGCGCGCAGCACGTCCTGACTCTCGGGGATGATCCCGAGCAGCGGCGTCGCAAGGATTTCCAGGATGTCGTCGATCGAGAGCATCTCGCCGCGCGAGGCGCGCGAGGCGTCGTACCGGGTGACGAGCAAGTGCTTCTCGACCCGCTCGCCCCGCTCCGCCTTCGCGGTCTTCGAATCCAGCATGCCGATGATGCGGTCGGAATCGCGCACCGAGGAGACTTCGGGATTGGTGACGATGACCGCCTCGTCCGCATAGCGCATCGCCAGCGTCGCGCCGCGTTCGATACCCGCCGGGCTGTCGCAGAGGATCCAGTCGAACTTGGTCCTGAGCTCGTTGATGACCCGCCGCACGCCCTCATCCGTCAGCGCGTCCTTGTCGCGGGTTTGCGATGCCGGAATCAGCCACAGATTCTCCAGGCGCTTGTCGCGGATCAGCGCCTGCGAGAGTTTCGCGACGCCCTGCACCACGTTGATGAGGTCGAACACGACCCGCCGTTCCGCGCCCATGACGAGGTCGAGGTTGCGCAAGCCGACATCGAAGTCGATCACGACAACGCTTTGTCCGGCTTGCGCGAGAGCCGCACCGAGCGCAGCCGTGGACGTCGTCTTGCCGACGCCTCCCTTCCCAGACGTCACGACCAAAACCTTGGCCATTTTCTCTCCTCCTTTGGTCGATCAATTCAGCGCTGTGATTTTGAGGGCATCGTCTTCGAGCCACGCCTGGGCCGGCCGGCTGCGCAGGCTTTCGCCGATGTCCTCTGCGGTCTGGTAGTAGCCATCGATGGCCAGTAGTTCGGCTTCGATCCTCTGGCAGAAGATCCGCGCCGATGAATTGCCGTTGATGCCGGCCATCGCGCGGCCGCGCAGCGTTCCATAGACGTGGATGGAACCGCCGGCGACGATTTCGGCGCCCGAGCCGACCGAGCCCAGCACGGTGACATCGCCATCGGCGAACACGATCGACTGGCCGGAACGCACCGGCTGGTCGAGCAGCAGCGATGTCTGTTTCGGCTTCGCTGCCTTGGCTTGCGGCTTTGGCGGCTCAGACTGCGGGAGCCCGCAGGGCCGGCCGCCCGTGAGCAGCGGCGGCAGGCTGTTGGTGAGATGGTCGGGGCTGACGCCCTCGATGCCGAGCACGCGGATATTGCGCTGCTCGAGGTTGGCGACGAGATGCTGGATGGCGCTCTGGCTGAGGTCCAGCGCCGAGAGGTCAAGCACCACGGGCTTGCCGACGAAAAATCCGGGCGAGCGGGCGAGTGTCGCGTCGATTTCCCCGAGCCAGCCCACGATCGGGACAACGGGGGTAAACACGAACGCAACGTAGGATCGGCCCCGCATGCGGACCAGTTGACGGTTTGACTGCACAGGTGCGTCCATCGCGGCCGACTCAGCTCCTTTTCGAATGGTTAATGATCGGTAGCCATGGTTAATCATCCGTTAACGAGACTGAAATTCCACGGAAAAAGGTAAAAAAGGCCCATCATGCGGCGCCGGAGGGCAACAGCATGACGGGGGCACGCCGAATCAGTGGCGCAGCGCCGTAGCCCGGGTGGAGCGTCAGCGTAACCCGGGGACCACTGGCCAACGCTGATGCCGCCGTCCCGGGTTGCGCTTCCGAGACTGAGCAAGAATCGGGAACTAGGTTGCCAAGTGGAGGCTGAAGGGATTTGGCGCGGGATTTTGCTGTAGGCGGCGGCGAAAGTCGCCTATGAGGGCGTTGGCGAGACCTGCGATGGCCGCGACGGCGCGCAAAATGCAGATCGCGGCCAGGCTGCTCGCCTGTCTGCTCGCCAGGCA
>NZ_JBEGDB010000242.1:0-12335 GCF_043638955.1 Bradyrhizobium sp. 31Argb
AGCTCGCGCCAAACTCGGCCGCGCCTATCCAGCCACCCCCAAAGAGTCAAAATCACTGTGATAGACCACTAGCCGCCCGCAGGCGAACTGCACTTCCAGTGTGTCTGATGTGTTCAGCGCCAGCACCGCGACGCGATCACCGCGTGCTACTTTGTGGGTATCCCGCAAATGCGCGGCCAGCCTCGAGATCCGCGCGTCGGATTGCGCATAGGTGAAGCGTCGGCCGCTGCCGAGGTCGACCATCGCGACCTTGTCAGGCGTCCTCCGGCCATGATGGGCGATCCAGTCGTAGTAACGAACCGGCAAATTTCCCTCCCACGGTGGGCGGTCTGGCGCCGCCTGATCATGATCCGCAGGGGTACCAGTGGACGGGCCGGGGCCGGAATCTGTCTTGCGTTTAGTGGCTGGACCGGGGGTAGGATCGGCGCCCATTTGCCGCCGGCAGCCACTCGACGCAAGTTAGGGCGGCGATTTCCGGACATCGTTCCGGTCACAGGAATCGACGGAGCAAAGGGATGGCGAGCCCATTCTACACCAGCGAGCACGAGGCCTTTCGCGAGGCGGTGCGCCGTTTCGTGCAGAAGGAGATCGAGCCTTACGCCCATGAGTGGGACGAAGCGGGCGAGTTTCCGCGCGAACTCTATCGCAAGGCCTCCGAGATCGGTCTATTGGGGCTCGGCTTTCCCGAGGAATATGGCGGCATTCCCGCCGACCAGTTCATGAAGATCGTGGCCTCGCAGGAACTGGCGCGGGCCGGTGCCGGTGGCGTCAGTGCGAGCCTGATGAGCCACACCATCGGCTCGCCGCCGATCGCGCGGGCCGCCCGTCCCGAGGTCAAGGCGCGCGTGCTGCCGGAAGTGCTGCGGGGCGAGAAGATTTCCGCGCTCGCGATCACCGAGCCGAGCGGCGGCTCCGATGTCGCCAGCCTCCGCACCAAGGCGCGCCGGGACGGCGATCATTATGTCGTCAGCGGCGAGAAAACGTTCATCACCTCGGGCGTGCGCGCCGATTACCTGACGGTCGCCGTGCGCACCGGGGGCGAGGGCGCCGGCGGCGTCAGCCTGCTGCTGATCGAGGGCGATACGCCTGGCCTCTCGCGCACCAAGCTGAAGAAGATGGGCTGGTGGGCCTCCGATACGGCGACATTGCATTTCGATGAATGCCGGGTGCCGGCCGAAAACCTGATCGGCGAGGAAGGCCAGGGCTTCAAGGTCATCATGCAGAATTTCAACAGCGAGCGCATGGGCATGGCGGCGAGCTGCACGGCCTATGCCCGCGTCTGCGTCGAGGAGGCGATCGCCTATGCCAAGGAGCGCAAGACCTTCGGCAAGCCGATTGCCCAGCACCAGGTGATCCGCCACAAGATCGTCGACATGGCGCAGAAGGTCGCAGCGTCGCAAGCGATGCTGGAGATGCTGGCCTGGCGGCTGGAGCAGGGCGAAAACCCGGTCGCCGAGATCTGCATGATGAAGAACCAGGCGACCCAGACCATGGCGTTCTGCGCCTCGGAGGCGGTGCAGATCTTCGGCGGCGCCGGCTTCATGCGCGGCATCAAGGTCGAGCGCATCTACCGCGAGGTCAAGGTCAACGCCATCGGCGGCGGCACCGAGGAAATCATGAAGGACCTCGCCAGCCGCCAGATGGGGTTGTGAGAGCACACGCCGTCATTCCGGGGCGCGCAGCGCGAACCCGGAATCCATCGGGCCGCAACGCCCGCGGAGAAATGGATTCCGGGCTCGTCCTTCGGACGCCCCGGAATGACAAGACAATGCCGATTGGAGCCTGAACCAGCATGATCTTCACCGCTGACCACGACGAACCCCGCCGCGCCTTGCAGAAATTCATCGCCGCCGAGATCAACCCCTATGTCGACGACTGGGAAGACGCCGGCATCTTCCCCGCGCATGAGCTGTTCAAGAAGCTTGGCAGTCTCGGTTTCCTCGGCCTCAACAAGCCCGTCGAATTCGGCGGCCAGGGGCTCGACTACAGCTATGCGCTGATGATGGCGGAAGAGTTAGGGGCCATCAGATGCGGCGGGGTGCCGATGGCGATCGGGGTGCAGACGGACATGGCGACACCGGCGCTGGCGCGGTTCGGCTCCGACGAGGTGCGGCGCGAGTTCTTGGTGCCGGCGATCTCGGGCGATCAGGTCGCCTGCATCGGCGTCTCCGAGCCCGGTGCCGGCTCCGATGTCGCCTCGATCAAGACCAATGCGCGCTCCGGCGGCGACGACTATGTCATCAATGGCGGCAAGATGTGGATCACCAACGGCACGCAAGCAGACTGGATCTGCCTGCTCGCCAACACCAGCGACGGCCAGGTCCATCGCAACAAGTCGCTGATCTGCGTGCCGATGAAGAGCAAGGGCGTCACCATCGCGCGAAAGCTCGACAAGATGGGCATGCGCTCCTCCGACACCGCGCAGATTTTCTTCGATAACGTCCGGGTGCCCAAGCGCAACCGGATCGGCGAGGAAGGCAAGGGTTTCACCTACCAGATGATCCAGTTCCAGGAGGAGCGGCTGTGGGGCGCCGCCGCCTGCCTGAAGGCGCATGAGTTCATCATCAACGAAACCATTGAATATACCCGCAACCGGAAAGCGTTCGGCGGCTCGATCCTGGACAACCAGGTGGTGCATTTCAAGCTCGCAGAGATGCAGACCGAGGTCGAGCTGTTGCGCTCGCTGATCTATCGTGCCGGCGAGGCGCTGGTCGCGGGCGAGGACGTCACCAAGCTCGCCACCATGGCGAAGCTGAAGGCGGGCCGGCTCGGGCGCGAACTCACCGACGCCTGCCTGCAATATTGGGGCGGCATGGGCTTCATGAACGAAACCCCGGTGAGCCGCGCCTATCGCGACAGCCGCCTGACCTCGAT
The DNA here is from genome assembly GCF_043638955.1 of Bradyrhizobium sp. 31Argb. Taxonomy (NCBI): domain Bacteria; kingdom Pseudomonadati; phylum Pseudomonadota; class Alphaproteobacteria; order Hyphomicrobiales; family Nitrobacteraceae; genus Bradyrhizobium; species Bradyrhizobium sp. 31Argb. Next base: position 2,875 of record NZ_JBEGDB010000242.1, read on the forward strand.
CGGCGGCGGCGCTGACGAAGTGATGCTGATGGTGCTATGCAAGATGATGGGTACGCTGTCGGCTACAAAAGGAAACGCCTGAGATGGTCACGCTCTATCACTGCGAAGCCGCGCGTTCGTTCCGGCCGCTCTGGATGCTCGAGGAAATGGGATTGCCCTACGAGCTCAAGATGCTTCCGTTCCCGCCGCGCGTGTTCGCGAAGGACTATCTCGCGCTCAATCCGCTCGGCACGATTCCCTTCCTGATCGATGGCGAGACGCGGATGACGGAGTCGTCCGGCATCTGCCATTACCTTGGTACCAAATATGGCCCGACACCGCTGATCGTCGGACCCGACGAGCCGGCCTATGGCGCCTTCCTGAACTGGATGTATTTTTCCGACGCGACGCTGACCTTTCCGCAGACCCTGGTGCTTCGCTACGGCCAGCTCGAGCCGGAGGAGCGGCGCAATCCGCAGGTCGTCGGCGACCACGCCAAATGGTTCTTCGGCCGCCTGCGCGCCGTTGAGGCGGCGACCGGCAAGGCCGAGACGCTGTGCGCCGGCCGTTTCACCGCCGCCGACATCGCCATCGGCTATGCGCTGCGGCTCGCCGACAATATCGGGCCCGCCAAGGATTTCGGTCCCAATGTCGCAGCCTATTGGGCAACGTTGCAGCAGCGCGAGGCATACCAGCGGGCGGTCGCGGCGGAACGCAAGGCCGGCGCGGAGCAAAACGTCGCGCCGCGGGTGCGTGGGTAACGCGCCCGCCCCAACCGTCATTGCGAGGAGCGACAGCGACGAAGCAATCCATCTCTCCACTCGTGGTGGCATGGATTGCTTCGCGGAGCCTGTCATCGGGCGGCGCTACGCGCCGACCCGGTGGCTCGCAATGACGGCGAGAGCCGTTTCCTTGCCCCATTTGTAACGGTGACTTCAGCCGGATTTCGGCTATGGTTGGCGCCGCAGCGGCCGGGAAGAGCCGTGCGAGGAGGAACCACCATGGACGACCAGGCCCGTGAAGTAGGCCATTTGATGCTGATCACGCCGGAGCGCGTGTTCTATGCCGGACTGCTCGGCCGCCCGCGCGAGCGCTGTCCGGGCGCATTCCATGTCTATGTCGCGATCAAGGGCGGCCTGCGCCTTGCGACCAGCGACGGCCGGGAATCCTATGGCGACCTCGTCGTGACCATGCCGAACCTGCGCCATACCATTGCGAGCGACTATCGCTCGGCGATCTGCGTTGCCATCGAGCCCGAAAGCGTCCGCGTCGGCGCGCTCGAATCGTTTGCCCGACAGTTGATGGGCCCGGAAAGCCAGTTCTACGCCGACCGCATCCGCGCCGCCTATGCCGCGCTGGGACGGCGGCAATATAGCGATGACCTCTCGAACGCCGAGTTCGACATCATGTGCTTCGGCCAGGCGCTGCCGCAGCGTAGGCTCGACCCGCGCGTGGTGCGCGCGATCGCGCGCATCGGCAAATTCTCCGGCGAACCGGTGACGGCGGCGGATTGCGCGGCGGATGCCTCGCTGTCGCCCTCGCGCTTCCTGCATCTGTTCAAGGAGGAGACCGGAATCTCGTTCCGTTCCTTCCGCGCCTGGAAGCGGGCGCGGCATCTGTTGCACTTCGCCAATCAGGACATCAACCTCGCCCATCTCGCGCAGGACATCGGCTACCCCGACTCCACCCATTTCAGCCACTCGATCCGCCGCTTCTACGGCCTGAAGCCGCGCGCGATCTTCTCCGGCTCGCGCGATCTCGCGATCTATCGCAGCAGCGGATCGTTCACGGAGGCGGCCGCGTCCTAGCTCCGCGCGTGGCGCAGTCGTAGGGTGGGCAAAGCGCAGCGTGCCCACCATTCCGTGCGGAATGTTGATGGTGGGCACGCTTCGCTCTGCCCACCCTACGAGGCGTCATCCCGGCGAAGGCCGGACCCATACCGCTTGATCTATCAATGCGAAAGCAGCACGGGCAGCGGCGGGTGCGACATCATGCTGAGCGTGGCGCCGCCGAGCACGAATTGCCGGAAGCGGGAGTGGCCGAAGGCGCCCATGACCAGAAGGTCGCTGTCATGGCTCGTCAGCGCCGCCTCCAGCGCGTGCGCGACTGTGCGGCCCGCGGCATCGACGGTGTCAAGGATCACCTCGACGCCGTGGCGGGCGAGATGCTTCGCAAGTTCCGGACCGGACCGCTTGGTGTCGATGCGCTTCTCGTTGGTCACCGTCACGATGTGGACGCGCTTGGCCTGCTTAAGCAGCGGCAGCGCGTCCGCGACCGCGCGCGCAGCCGGACGGCTGAAGTCCCAGGCCACCGTCGCCGTATTCAGGGCGAACGGCTTGCGGCTGGTTTGCGGCAGCAGCAGGACGGGGCGCCCGGATTCGAAAATAATCGGCGCCGAACAGGGCATTGTCCTGGACCGGAATGATGGTGAGGTCGCGAAGGCGCGCATACTCGACCAACAGTTCGCGCTGCTCGGACGTCAGGCAGCGCTCCAGGATGCGCTCCTCGAAGACGCCGCGCTTTTCCGCGGCGGCCTGGAACGCGGCGAGCGAAGCCTCGGCCTGAAGGCGAGATTTCTTTTCATCGGTTGCAGCCATTCCGGGAACGTCGAGCAGCGCTGGGCTCAGGAAGCTGCCGGGCACGGCGACGCGGATCTTACAGGCGATCGCGGAAATCTTGGCGCCGATCGCGGCGGCGAAATCGCTCGCAAGATCGATCGCCGATGGCGGAGCCGTTTCGGGGTAGCTCGCGAGCGTCAAGAGGAGGTCTTTGTAGGCCATGTTATATCTCCCAGGATTTAAGGAAACTGATAGTCCCGCCGCGGCGTCCGGGTTTGATTCAGAGCAAACCTCCATGCGCTCTATTGCCACGGCGACCGGGCTGCCGCGGCGGCAATAGCCAGTCAACGCAAGAGGGCCCCGGCCAAATCCCGCATCATGCAAAAAATCGAGCCATTCAAACACCTTGGACGGGATGCATGAGCGAGAAGGCCGTTATCACCTGCGCGCTGAACGGCGTGCTGACTGATCCAAAACAGCACAACGTGCCGGTAACGCCGGAACAGATGGCGCGCGAGGCCAAGGCGGCCTTCAACGCCGGCGCCAGCATCATGCATATCCATCTGCGCCAGCAGGCACCTAGCAAGGGCCATCTGCCGTCCTGGGAGGTCGGCGTCAGCAAGGAGATCCAGCAGGCGATCCGCGAAGCCTGCCCGGGTGTCATCATCAACCACACCACGGGCACCTCGGGTCCGAATTACCAGGGCGCGCTCGATTGTGTCCGTGAAACCAAGCCCGAGATCGCCGCCTGCAACGCCGGCTCGCTGAACTATCTCAAGGTCAAAGCCGACAACACCTGGGCCTGGCCGCCGATGCTGTTCGACAATGCGGTCGAGAAGGTGCAGGACTATCTCGACGTGATGAAGGACGCCGGCACGATTCCCGAATTCGAATGTTTCGACGTCGGCATCGTGCGTTGCGTCGGCATGTATCGGCAGACCGGCATGTATTCCGGCCCGCTCGAATATAATTTCGTGATGGGCGTCGCCTCAGGCATGCCGGCCGATCCGGAACTGCTGCCGATCCTCTTGAAGTTGAAGGCGCCGGACGCGCATTGGCAGGTCACCGCGATCGGCCGCGACGAGATCTGGCCGCTGCATCAGCATGCCGCCGATCTCGGCGGGCACCTGCGCACCGGGTTGGAGGACACCTTCTATCTGGCTGATGGCACCAAGGTGACCTCGAACGGCCAGTTGATCGAGGCGATCGCAGCCTGCGCGCGGAAGGCCGGGCGCGAGATCGCCAGCCCCGCTGAAGCGCGGCAGATGTTCGGGGTGAGGCACTGAGCCGCCACGCCGTCATTCCGGGGCATCGCAAAGCGATGAGCCCGGAATCCATTTCGCCGCAAGCGCCTGCGGCCCGATGGATTCCGGGCTCAGCCCTGCGGGCTGCCCCGGAATGACGAGACATGAGGGAGGGGAACCAAATGGACAATCTCGCAGCAACCGGCGGCGTGCCGGGGTCGGGGCAGATCGGCCGGGTGGCGATCGGCGATCTCCTGAAGCGTGCGGCGCGGCGCTTCCCGGATCGTGTCGCGCTCACCGACGGCGCGCGTCAGGTCACCTTCACCGAGCTCGAGCGCGACGCCAATCGCTTTGCCAACTACCTCGTGCAGCGCGGCCTGAAGCCGGGCGAAAAGATATCGACCATCTGCAACAATTCGGTCGAATTCGTCAAAGCGCTGTTCGGCATTCATCGCGCCGGCCTGGTCTGGGTACCGATCAACACCATGCTCGGGCCATCGGACATGGATTACATCCTCGGCCATGCCGAAGTCCGCTTCGCGCTGATCGACGACAATCTGCATGCCCAAGCCGAACGCCGCGCGGCGCTGGAACAGCGCGGCATTGAGATGGTCGCGATCGATCTTGCCGGAAAAGTCGCGGCGACCGGCCTCGAGAATTTCAACGATCTCATCGAGGGCCAGTCCAACACCGAGCCCGAGATCGAGATCAACGACCGCGATCTCGCCATGATCATCTACACCTCCGGCACGACGTCGCGGCCGAAGGGCGCGATGCACTGCCATCTCGCGGTGGTGATGGCGGTGATGAGCAATTGCGTCGAGATGCAGCTCTCGCGCGATGACGGCATCACCGGTCAATTCCCGCTGTTCCACTGCGCCGGCCATGTGCTGCTGCTCAGCTATCTCTCGGTCGGCGGCCGGATGGCGCTGATGCGCGGCTTCGATCCTGTGGTCTGCATGGAGGCGATCGTCCGTGACAAGCTCACCGTCTTCGTCGGGCTGTCGCTGATGTACCAGGCGATCCTCGACCATCCGCGGCGGCGGGAATTCGATCTTTCCCGCTTGCGCTGCTGCATCTACACCATGGCGCCGATGGGCAAGCCGCTGCTCGAACGCGCCATCGCCGACCTCTGCCCGAACTTCGTGCTGACCAGCGGCCAGACCGAAATGTATCCGGCGACCACGATGTCGCGGCCGGAAGTGCAGCTTAGTCGTTTTGGCAATTACTGGGGCGAGTCGCTTGTTGTCAACGAGACCGCGATCATGGACGACAATGGCAATCTGCAGCCGCGCGGCGAGATCGGCGAGCTCGTGCATCGCGGGCCGAACGTGATGATGGGCTATTACAAGGATCCGAAGGCGACCGAAGAGGCGCGCAAGTTCGGCTGGCATCACACCGGCGATCTCGCGCTGATCGACGAGAATGGCGAGGTGCTGTTCCTCGACCGCAAGAAGGACATGATCAAGTCCGGCGGCGAGAACGTGGCTTCCGTGAAGATCGAGGAGACGCTGCTCGCGCACCCCGCCGTGCAGAACGCCGCGGTGGTCGGCCTGCCGCACCCGCAATGGGGCGAAGCCGTTTCCGCCTTCGTCAAGCTGAAGCCGAATGCCGTGGCCGACGAGGCCGGTATCATCGAGCATTGCCGAAAGCATCTCGGCGGCTTCCAGGTACCGAAACTGGTGCGTATTCTCGAGGAGATGCCGATGACCGCGACCGGCAAGCTGCGCAAGGTCGAACTGCGGCAGACGTATAGCGAGTATTTCTCGGAAGCGAAAAGCGCGTGATGCTTACCAGGAACATACCTGTCATTCCGGGGCGCGCGAAGCGCGAGCCCGGAATCCATTTCTCCACGAGCGTCTGCGGTCCCATGGATTCCGGGCTCGCCCCAAGAGGGGCGCCCCGGAATGACGGAGAGGGCTGATCCATGGCCATCATCGAAAACACCATCTCGCCCTTCAGCGCCGCGTTTCAGGCCAATCGCGACGGCATGCTGGCGCTGATCTCCCGGATGCGGGCGCTGGAGGAGCGCACCCGCGCCGCATCCGCGGCCGCAAAGGAACGCTTCCACAAGCGCGGGCAGCTCTTGCCGCGCGAACGCGTGGCGCTGGTGCTCGATCTCGGCTCGCCCTTCCTCGAACTGTCGACGCTCGCCGGCTACATGTTCGACGTCGCGGACGCTGAGAAAAGCGTGCCCGGCGGCGGGCTGATCGCAGGCATCGGCTTCGTCTCCGGCATCCGCTGCATGGTCAGCGCCAATGATGCCGGCATCGATGCCGGCGCGCTGCAGCCCTATGGCCTCGACAAGACGCTGCGGGTGCAGGAACTCGCGCTGGAGAACAAGCTGCCCTATGTGCAGCTCGTCGAGAGCGCCGGCGCCAATCTCCTCCGCTACCGCGTCGAGGACTTTGTCAGAGGCGGCAACATCTTCCGCAACCTCGCGCGGCTGTCGGCGGCCGGCCTGCCGGTGGTCACGGTGACGCATGGGTCTTCGACCGCGGGCGGCGCCTATCAGACCGGGCTCTCCGATTACATCGTGATGGTGCGCGGCCGCACCCGCGCTTTCCTGGCCGGGCCGCCGCTCCTCAAAGCCGCAACCGGCGAGATCGCGACCGAGGAGGAGCTTGGCGGCGCCGAGATGCACACCTCGATCTCCGGCCTTGGCGACTACCTCGCAGAAGACGACCGCGATGCGATCCGGATCGCGCGCGACATCATGTCGGGTCTCGAATGGGACCGGCCGAAGCCCGCGAGCGCGTCGTTCAAGCCGCCGCGCCATGATCCGGAAGAATTGCTCGGCATCATGCCGATGGACCACAAGCGTCCCGTCGACATGCGCCAGGCCATTGCCCGTTTCATCGACGACTCCGATTTCACCGAGTTCGGCGCCAATTATGGTCCGGCCACGATCTGCGGCCATGCTCGCATCGAAGGGCAGGCGATCGGCATCATCACCAATAACGGCCCGCTCGATGTGCCCGGTGCCAACAAGGCGACGCATTTCATCCAGGCCTGCTGCCAGTCGCGCACGCCGCTGCTCTATATGAACAACACCACCGGCTACATGGTGGGCAAAGCCTATGAGGAGGCCGGCATGATCAAGCACGGCTCCAAGATGATCCAGGCGGTGACGTCGGCGACGGTGCCGCAGATCACGATCTACTGCGGCGCCTCGTTCGGCGCCGGCAATTACGGCATGTGCGGCCGCGGCTTCCATCCGCGCTTCTGCTTCTCCTGGCCCAACGCCAAGACCGCCGTGATGGGCGGCGAGCAGGCCGCCGAGACGATGGCGATCGTCACTGAAGCCGCTGCCGCACGGCGCGGCAAGCCGATCCCGAAGGAGAGACTGGATGCGATGAAGGCCGAGATCATCGGCGTGTTCGACGGCCAGATGGACGTGTTCTCCACCAGCGCGCGCGTGCTCGACGACGGCGTGATCGATCCGCGCGACACCCGCAGCGTGCTCGCCGAGGTGCTTGCGATATGCCGCGAGGCGGAAGCGCGCAATCCTCAGCGTATGCAGTTCTCGGTGGCGCGGCCATGAGTCGTGAAGGGGGCGGGATGTTCTACAGGATCCTGATTGCCAATCGGGGCGAGATCGCGCTGCGGATCATGCGCACCGCGCGGCAGCTCGGCTACGGAGTGGTCGCGGTTTATTCCGACGCCGACCGCGATGCACTGCATGTACGTGAGGCCGATCACGCGGTGCGTATCGGCGAGGCGCTGCCGTCGCAATCCTATCTCAGGATCGATGCGATCATTGCCGCCGCCAAGGCCAGCGGAGCCGGCGCTGTGCATCCCGGCTACGGCTTCCTCGCCGAGAATGAGGAGTTCGCGCGGGCCTGCCGCGACGCCGGGCTTGTCTTCATCGGCCCGTCGCCAGAGGCGATCCGTGCGATGGGCAACAAGGCCGGCGCCAAGGAGATCATGCAAAAGGCCGGCGTGCCCTGCGTGCCCGGCTACCAGGGCGCCGACCAGAGCGAAGGGATCATGCTGGCGGAAGCGAGGCGCATCGGCTTTCCCGTGATGATCAAGGCGGTCGCCGGCGGCGGCGGGCGCGGCATGCGGCTGGTCTCCGACACCGCGTTGTTCCCGGATGCGCTGCGCAGCGCGCGCTCGGAGGCGCTCGGTGCATTCGGCGATGCAACGGTTATTCTCGAGCGCGCGATCGTCGATCCCCGTCATATCGAGATCCAGGTGTTCGGCGACCGCCATGGCAACGCGATCCATCTCGGCGAGCGCGACTGCTCGGTGCAGCGGCGGCACCAGAAGCTGATCGAGGAGGCGCCGTCGCCAGCGGTGTCGCCCGAGTTGCGGGCGCGGATGGGCGCGGTCGCGGTCCAGGCAGTGAAGGCGCTCCGATATGAGGGCGCAGGCACGCTGGAATTCCTGCTCGACGGCAATGGCGATTTCTACTTCATGGAAATGAACACGCGCCTGCAGGTCGAGCATCCCGTCACCGAGGCGATCACCAGGCTCGATCTGGTCGAACTGCAGTTGCGCGTCGCCCGCGGCGAGCCGCTCGGCGTGGAGCAGGAAGACATCACGTTCTCCGGCCACGCGATCGAGGTACGGTTGTGCTCGGAGGATGCCGACCATGATTTCATGCCGCAATCGGGCAGGATGGCGCGCTGGCAGATGCCGGAAGGCGTCCGCGTCGAGCATGCGCTGCAGTCCGGATCGGAAATCCCGCCGTTCTACGACTCTATGATTGCCAAGATCATCAGCCATGGCGCCGATCGGCGCGAAGCGCGGAGCAAGCTGATCGTCGCACTGGAGCAGGTCGAAGCCTTCGGCGTCACCACCAACCAGGGATTCCTGATCTCCTGCCTGCGCCATCCGGCCTTCGCCAAGGGCGAGGCCACGACGTCGTTTATATCAGCGCATCGGAGCGAGCTGCTGACGCCACGCGCGGACGAGGGCGCGGAGGCGGCGCTCGCGGCGCTGCTTCTCTACGTCACCAATCCGCACGCGCCGCCGTGGCGGAGCGGCCGCTCGCTTGCCGCGACGTTTCCGCTCGGATTGCGCATCGATCTCGGCCGCGGCCTTCGCGAAGTCGAGATCGTGCGCGAGCGCGACGGCTCTTATGTCGCCGATGTCGCGGGACACAAGCATCGTTTCGAGATCGACGAACTCGGCCTAGATGCGATCCGCTATCGCACCAACGGCCTCATGGCGCGCGCAAAATTCCTGCGCGATGGCGATCGTCTCTACATCCTGAATCACGACGTCACGCTCGCGGTCCGCGACCTGACGCTGGCGCTGCCCGAAGCCGCCGCCGGAGCCAACGGTGATGGCAAGGTCCGCGCCGCCATGAACGGCCGCGTCGTCGCGGTGCTGGTCAAGCCGGGCGAACAGGTTGCCGCCGGCCAGCCCGTGATGACATTGGAAGCGATGAAGATGGAGCATGTGCACACCGCGGGCGTCGCCGGCACGGTGTCAGCGATCGACGTCGCCGAGGGCGAACAGGTGACGACGGGGCGCATTGTGATGGAGATCGAAGCGGCGGCCTAACCCCACGTCGTCCCGGGCTTGACCCGGGACCCATAACCACAGGCCGTTGTTGTATGCTCCGCTGCAACCGCTTGCTCCCGCCACAACTCCTCCCTGTGGTTGATGGGGTGGACGGCCCCCTACGGCATCAGTTGTGCCAGAATGAGGTTGTCGAAATCTCAAACGA
>NZ_JBEGDB010000243.1:0-12271 GCF_043638955.1 Bradyrhizobium sp. 31Argb
TTTCCGCGAAAGGTGGACTTCTCTTGCTTCGGGTATCATCCATATCTTGAAGCACGACTCACGATCCAAGAAAAGTGGGTACTAGCACTTGAACACCTCCTTGGGCCGCCGAGATCATTCGGATGCGGGCGCGAATGATCTCCGTTTCAGGGTAATGCGTCCATGCGCGATAAGAGCTGGCGACCGGGCGTTTGATCCTCGCAAAGCCACCAACGCACGCGAACATCGAATGGATGCGCGTCTCGCTGTTCGAGTAGCGCCGTACCATTCATGCTGGGCTACAGGATAACCCGCCGGCCTGCCCGGCCCTTGATCCTAACAAATCCGAACGCAGCGATACGCGACAGACCTGCGCCGATGTTCATGCGAATGACGGCGCTTTCCCTTAAAAGACTCCTTAAGTCCACGTTCATGAGATCAAGCCTGTTAATCTGGATGGATCATGATGTCCATGGTTTCGTCGCCATCCTCGAACGGACCGGGAAAGCCATTGTCCTCCACCAGCTTCACGGCACACAGGCAGACGTCGCCGCCGATCACGGCGAGCGCAACCGGCTCAAGGGCTCTTCCGTTACAAGGGCCATCGATGCAAAACCCGCTGTCGATCTCGAAGATCGCTCCGTGCCGGCCGCACCCGAGAAAGGCGCGGTCGGGCGAGAAAAATTCGCCCGCACGGATGTTGAGCCAGACGCCGTCATGTGGGCAGCGGTTGACATAGCCGTGATAATCATTGCCAACGGTCCGAACCACAACAATCGGAAACGGCCGACTCTCACCGCTCTCGTCGATCCGTGACAGGCTAAAGCCCCTCGCGCTGCCCCGCTCGATTGCATCGGCGGGGCAGACGGCGAACACCTCAATCTCTTGGCTGCCCATGTCGCGCTGCTCCCTTGCTCATGCGCCGTGTTTTCCTGCGCGAAAGACATCGACGGCGGTACCGGTCAACCGAAGGACGCCAATTCCACCGACCAGCTCCTTGTAGGCATCGACGGCCCGCTGAGAACATCAAATTGCATTGAGGTTCTCATTGTCTTCCCGCACCACCCTCAAGAGTTCCTCGTGGCCTTGCCGGACGAACAGGCCGGAGCATCCGCGTGTGGTCTGCCCCTGCATTTGTCCGGAAGTGGCGATCTCCGGGTTCTGCAGCACCGCCAAAAGTGACGTGGCGTGAATGACGTCGATTATCTTGTCCAACGGTGAGACTGTGCATGTCGACATTCAAGCCTGCCTTGCGCCTCGCATTGATAATTCCTCGTTGCTAATAAATTGCTGCGCCAGCGCCGATGTTGATGGATGCGTCCTTCATCGTCTCCACGATGAACTCGATCTGCTCGTCGGTGAGGTGGCTGTGAAACGGCAGTGCCAGGGCGCGATCGGCGATCTTTTCCGCAACCCGGAAATCGCCATGACGATAGCCAAGTTCGAAATAATGCCGCTGCAGATGCAAGGGATAGCAATAAGCGGCGGCCTCGACCTGCTCGATGCGGAGGTCATCGACAATGGCGTCGCGGCTGGATCGCGCGAAGCGCGTTCCGAGATGGACGAGATAAAGAAACCAGTTCACCTCGGTCACATCGGGACCGACATAGGGAGGCTTGATACCCTCAAAGGATTGCATATGCGCGTTGTAGAGCTGTTCGACGAGTCGGCGCCGCTCCAGGATCTCCTCGAGGCGCTTCAGCTGCGCAAGGCCCAGCGCGGCTGTGAGATCGCTCATGCCGGCCTGGTGGGGCGCTGCGCTGCTGACGACAACGGAGGAGCGCTCATCCAGCCGATGCGCGCGATGGCGGCGCAAGCCAACGGCCATGTCGATGTCGTCGGTCACCACCATGCCGCCTTCGCCGCAGGTCAGGGCCAGTGGCTGGGCGAAGTCGAACACGGCGATATCGCCAAAGCGGCCGACGAGTTCGAACTTGTATCGCGATCCGATCGCTTCGGTTGAATCCTCCAGGAGCGGCAATTGATGGCGCTGCGCGATCGCGCGCAGCTCCGACCATGGCGCCGGATGGCCATTGGGGTTGCCACCAATGATCGCCCGCGTGTTGGCCGTGACACGCTCTTCGACCTTCGCCGGAGCCAAGGCTCCCGACCAATAGTCGACGTCGGCAAATACGGCCCTCGCGCCCACGAGACTGATAGCATGCACTACCTCACGAAACGAATAAGGCGAGGCAATCACCTCCTGCCCGGGTCCGATGCCGAGCGCTTTTAGTGCAAGCAGAAGCCCGATGGTGCCGCTGGGGACGGCAACGGCATATTTGCGCCCAAGGTAGGCGGCGAAGGCTTTCTCGAAGGCCTCGGTGATGGGCCCATTGGAGACCCGTGGCGAACACAGCAGCGCTTCCACGGCGGAGAGCTCGGCGGAGGTGATATCGGGATCTGAGAGCGGAATGAAGGATAAATCGGCGTCGACCGCGTCCGTGCCATCGTCGCGATGCCCTACCAGTCCAACGCCGATCACCGTCCGATCCTCCTTGCCGCCAGCAGGATGCCAATCGCCCGCACCGGATCGGCCGTGATATCTAGGCAGCGATCGCAGCCATCGATCAGATGCAGATCGAAATTCGGAAGACTCCGGAATGGTCGCTCCGTCACGTCAGAGGCATCACAGCGTGTCGCGGCGAGGTGCGGAAAGCGACGCCGCAACTCGAGAACCGGATCTGCATCAGCCTGCGCCGCCGCGAGCACCCGTTCGATTTCCATCAATTCGTCTGTGCCAAGCGCCATCGCGTCTCCCATATAATTGGACCCTAAATAAGCTTCATAGCCAGAACAGCCGCTCGGGATCTGTGTTCAAATCTTCGATCGCCGAGGTCAGCCGGTGGTAAATGCTATAAAACTCCCAGATTCCGTTTGCGTGGTTCTTGCGAAACAGCTTCCACATGCCGCACACAATGTCGTAGTGGATCAGCGCGGCATCGATAAGGCCGCCATCGGCGTCGATATTGCGAGAGCAGCAGGGACTCTCGATCAGATAGCCCCCTCACCGCCTTCACATGCGGCGAGACATAGCGATAGCGCTTGCGCGCGCTTAAGGCGCGCTCGATCCGCTTGCAATCGAGCTCGTTCGGGTGAGGGATCATCCTGACCGCTGCCTTTCTCATCACCGCGGCATTCATCGCCAAAGGCCCCCTCATAGCACTGTGATTTCTTCTTCAAGACAGCCGACGACCATCCGCTCGCCGAACTCGACGAGATAGATTGGCACGTTGCCTTCCCTATGCCTGCCGACCTGCACGATCTCGCCGATCCCTCCGGCGCCGATCAGGAGTCTATCGGCCGGTGCATTGGGAAACGAGCCGTCATTGATGAGGTCGACCGCTGCCTTGACGCGCTGGCCCCATTGGTATTTCGGCAGTCTCGAGGCGATCATGGGCCGGCCTCTTCAGGCAACGGCAGATCCAAAAGCTCATCGCGCCCCACCTCCGGCTCGAGCTCTTTGCGCTTCATGCCGACGCGGTTGCCGCTTTCGAGAAATTGAACGCCATAGATGTAGAACTGCTGCAGGAAAGTGCCGATTGAGACGACGTAACCCACCTCCCCCTTTTTGACGAGGATCTCGCCGATCTCCTTGCCGGCATATGTCCCGTCATTGCGGATGGTACGGCTGGCCTGCACCTTTTCGCCAAAGCTGAAGAAAGGCGGCCCGGTCAACTCGACCACCTCGCTGTCGCGAACGATGTTGCTCATGTCCCACTCTCTCTCGGTCGTTCGGGCCGGATGGCCACGCGCGCGCGGGCGACTTCCTGCACCATCGAGTCCTCGTCTTTGGTCAATTCCGCTAGCTCGGCCGCCGTGCGATCTCGAGGCGCACGGTGCCATCGGGATCATTGACCATGCCGAGCAGCCACTCATTGGGAACACGGATCGCAACCACGCGGCGCACCTCGGGTTCGTCATCGCTCATGAGACGCCCAAGCAGCGCCCGCGCGATCCGGCCCGCCACCACCAGGCGGACGTAATAGTCCTGGTCCGAGATCATCGGCGCCAGCTCCCATCCAGCAAGGTCGCAACCCGCATCCTAACCTTCCGATGCAGATCGTTGCGCAGCCGCAGCACTAAGCGCTTGGGCAGGCGCCGCGCGGCGTTCCAGCGCACGGTTTCCTCAGCATCGTCGGGCGGCATCGGCAGCAGAAACACGCTGGCGTGGTTGGCTGCGATCGCGCGCACCTCAAAATGTGGATGGGTGATGTAGGCGTCGGCCAGCGCCGGATTCCAGTAGAAGAAGCGGTCGATGCGGCGAGCATAGCGGTCGTTGACGCAGGCGTGCATCAAGCGGCAGCCGCCGCTGGCCCTGAGCCCGATACGAGTGCAGGTGCCGCAGTCGACCTCGTTGCCCAGCCAGTCGCGGGCCTTATCGATGTCAATCGTCATCGTCCTGCCCCATCCGCTGCAGCACGTCCAGGAGCACCCTGGCGCCGATCTTGTCGGTCGGCTCGAGCTGCACGAGCTTGCTGGCGGCCGCGCGGCCTTCATCCAGATTGCCGAGCCGCAGCTGCAGGTACGCGTAGGCTTTTAGCGAAAATAAATAGAAGCGCGACAGGATGTTCTCGTAGCAATCGAAAGCAGCGTCGCCCGCGCTGACCCGCCGCCAATCGTCAGCGAGACCGTTTTCGCGCGCTGCCTTGGAGATACAGAGCTTTGCCACCTCCAACGCCTCGGCCAAGCGACCTTTGTAGAAATAGAAGCGGTAGATTCCGATCAGGACGGCGGCGTGGCCCGGCGCTAGCGCCTGCGCTTCGTGCAGGTGCCTTTCCGCGATCGCATCCACGTGATAGAGGAGCCCGGCCTGCCACAGATGATCCTCGGCTTCGCGCGGCAGGCCTTCGCCGAGCAGCGTGCGCGCAATCAGCGCCCCTTCGCTCCCGGACAGCGGATTGCCGGCCCCAGCGAGGTTCATTGGCAGCTTTCCTGTTCTAATGGGCAGCCTTTGCGGTATCGCTGGAGCAGCACACCTGCTTCTTGGAAGATCGGCCCGCTCTGCGCAGCAGTGTCGGTCAAATCGATCGTGACACCGCCAAGCATTAGCGGCTCCCGAATTGAGGCAATCTTAGCCCGTTCCGCTGGAGGCCTTGCTGACCGGGCCGAGGTGCCGGCGCAACACCTGTCTTGGCGGACAAATCCAAGCAACCACCGCCTGTAACGGCGAGGCGGAAGCTGCGGCCAGCGGTGCGCAGCGCGAAAATCGCGAGTTTTTCAGCGCTGGGCGCCGGCGTAAAGGTCATGGGATCGGCCCCTATTTACGCGCGCGCCTGGTAGCGCGGCAACGAGGTGTCCAAGACGCAGGTGTTATCGACCGGGCACACCGCGACGCATTGCGGCTCGTCAAAATGGCCGACGCACTCGGTGCATTTTTTCGGATCGATGACAAACGTTCCGCCTTTCTCCGAGATTGCGACATTGGGACATTCGGGCTCGCAAGCCGAGCAGCTCGTGCATTGCGAGGCGATGATCTTGAACGGCATTGACCTTCCCCCTTAGGCGGCCGAAATCAGTGCGCCCTGGCGGATCGCCGCCTCGCCCCGCTCGGTATGCTGGATTTCGCCGCTTTGCACCTTCTCCAGATAGGACTTGAACCAGGCGATCGCTGATTTTTCGATGAACTCATGGGCGTATTGGTCGACTGGCTCGATCCCGGCCTTCAACAGATTGCTTTTCGGACAGCCGCCGATCTTGGCCACTAATACCGCATGGCAGTCGTTGATGGCGCTGATGACGGTGGCAAGGCGCTCCTCCTCGCCACAGCCGCCCCGGCAATAGTGATCGACGCGGCGATGGCCGACGAATTTGGCGCCGGTCGTGGAGAGTTCGTACACCTGGAACTCTTTGGCGTGACCGAAATGCTCGTTGATGACGCCCGCGCCCTTCGTCGCCACGGCAACCATGGGCTTGATGTCACTCATTTTGCTGGCAAGCTCGACGAGCTCTTCCTGCTTGCCAGCAAGCTTGGCAACGCGCTCCTGCTCGATCTTGGCTTGATAGGCCTTGCGCATCGGCAAGTCATATTTGACGTCCATGGCCATAACCTTCTCGGTAGTGAACTCCGCGCTGCGGTCCTCGCCGAGCAAGCCGACAGCGTCGGCGCGGCACTGCCGGCAATGCCGCATCAGGTTCATCTCGCCCTCGCAGGCATCCTGCAGTGCCTTTAATTCCTGCGCGGTTGGCCCCCGCTGCCCGTTGAGACCAAACTCCGTGCCGTGCTCGGGCGCGGAGATCAGCGGCATTATGTTGTGCAGGAACGCGCCGCGCGATTTGATCGCCTTGTTGACCTTGACCAGATGCTGATCGTTAATACCCGGGATCATCACCGAATTGATCTTGCATAGGATGCCCCGCTCGGTGAGCATCTCGAGGCCTTTCAGCTGGCGCTCGTTGAGGATCTTTGCGGCTTCTAGGCCGGTGTAGCGCTTGTGGTTGTAGAAAATCCACGGATAGATTTTGGCGCCGATTTCGGGATCGACCATGTTGATAGTGATGGTGACATGATCGATCTTGAAGCGGGCGATCGTGTCGACATGGTCGGGTAGCATCAGGCCGTTGGTCGACAAGCACAGCTTGATGTCGGGAGCAGCCTTGGCCACCAGCTCGAACGTCTTGAACGTCTTTTTCGGATTGGCCAGGGGATCGCCGGGCCCCGCGATGCCGAGCACAGTCATCTGTGGGATTGTGGAGGCGACCGCCAGCACGTTTTTCGCCGCCTGCTCCGGCGTTAGTTTTTCGCTCACCACGCCCGGGCGCGATTCATTAGCGCAATCATATTTACGATTGCAGTAATTGCACTGCATGTTGCAGGCAGGCGCGACCGCAACATGCATGCGCGCGTAATGATGATGCGCTGCTTCGCTGTAGCAGGGGTGATTCTTGACCTTCTCCCAGATCTCGGTCGGCAGATCACCCTGGCCGGCCTGCGAGCCGCAGCTTGCCTTGCCCCCGCCGGACCTCCCGCAGCCCTTGCGCGCGGCGATCTGCATGACCTTGCCAATGTCGACCGCGCTCCCTACCGAGCTTGCTTCGTCCAGCGCTGATACGTTCATCCTTCCATTCTCCCTGCAGCGGAAACTGAAAAGAAGATTTGCAACTCGCGTGCCATGGCCGGACTTGCGAGCAATTTTGATCTAGGTCAAAAGCTGAGCCGCTTACCGCCCTCTGCCGTGAAAGCGACGGCCTTCTGCACGACATTAGCAATGTTCGAAGTGTCCCAGGCGTCTCGATCCCGACACAGAGATGAACGTACTCATTCCCTGGCGCGAACGAAAGACAACTCGCGTGCGCCGGCACGCGAGCAACATCGACACCCGTATACCGGTCTGTCGGCCGGCGAGCAGGATCTCGATCGCGCGCGGGAGCGGGATCGCAAGCGGCGTCAGGCCCTGTTCGACCAGAAAACGCAGTTCATTCCTGGACAGCACATCTGGCTCCACGATGGCGTAATGAACACCGGCCGAGCGCTTGGTGAGCTGCCGCGCATAAGTTCGCAGCAGCTGATCGTTGAAGCGGCAGCCGATGAAGAGAAAGCTTCGGCCACTGCGCCGCTCTTTCACCACATCGGGGATCGGCGTCTGAATGTCGATCTCGGTCAGGACCTCGACATAGTCGGCGTCAGAGATCAGGAAGTTCCTTGCGGGCAACACGCCGCCGTGCGGCTTATAGAGGACCGTGCTCCAGCTCTGCGCCGCATCATGGTCGACCTCTCCGCCCGCTGCATCATAGAAGCGATACCAGCGGTCCTCGCCGAGGCCGGCGCGGGTGATACCCTGCACCTCACCCCATCCCTCGCGCCTGCCAAGCGCCCCCGCATCGCACCGTCATACCAGGTATCGACGATGACAGGCAGGGGCAGCACGGCAAGATGATGATGCAGCGGCGTCGGCTCGACCGGCGCAGCAAAGGCCAGCGCCATCAATGCCGTCACGGTGGTGCGATGCTTGTTGCTCTCGATGTGCTGCGCAGACGCCCAGATGTTGCCTTTGGCCCGGCGCGGCAGCGCGACCTTGCTGGCGAAGAAAGCAGCCAAGGCGTCCGGCGTCATCGTCGCATCCGGTTTGGACACATCAGCGAGGCCAGGTCCGAGATAGGGAATAATGCTGGCGGCACGCAGCCTCCTCGCTATGTCAGTGAGAATCGCCTCCGCATCGGCCGCATTGACGAAGTCGGTTTGCGCCATCGCCTTCATCGGCCGTCGCCGTCCTCGCCACGCTTCCTGGCATTGATCGTGATCGGCAGCGACGTGTCGCTTGCCATCTCGGGTAGATCGAGCACCCAGCCATTGCCTATTCTGATCCAGCCACCCCACAGCGTCTCGCGCTCCGATTCCACAATTGGCTCCTCGAGATCTTTTTTCGGCACATAAATCGACAGGCCCTCCGGAGAGCGGCGAATCATGACTTTCATAAGATCAACTCGTGCATTGGGGCGAAGCGCTGGTGGGGTTGGGAGGCTCTTGTGACATGGCACGCAGATTAGCCAGGATGCGCGACAGTACGCGGACGACCTGATCGACGTCATCGGCCGTGGTTTCACGCGAGAGGGAAAAGCGTACCGCGCCGCGCAGGCTCCTTGCCGGCACGTTCATCGCGCGCAGCACATGCGACGGCTCCATTGACCCCGAGCTGCAAGCCGATCCGAGCGAAGCGGCAATGCCCGCTCGGTTGAGATGGTGGACGATTGCTTCGCCTTCGAGATCTTCGAAGGCGATGCTGGCCGTGTTCGGCAGGCGGTTGCTGACATCGCCGAGCGGGATGCAGCGGCCGTTGTGCAAAATCGTCTGCTCCAGGCGATCGCGCAACGCAGCAATGCGAACACGCTCCGGCTCGAGCCCCTCCGCCGCAAGCTCTGCAGCTTTTCCAAGACCGACGATGCCGGGGATGTTCTCGGTTCCGCCGCGGCGCCGTCGCTCCTGTGCCCCACCCCAGATCAGCGGCCTGAATTTCGTGCCTTGTCGCAAATAGAGCGCGCCGATTCCCTTGGGGCCGTGCAGCTTGTGTGCGGACAGCGAGAGCATGTCGATAGCACTGTCCTTCAGGTCGATGGGCACCCTGCCTATGGCCTGCACCGCATCGGTGTGAAACAGCGCACCTGCCGCGCGCGCCAAGCCGGCCAGAAACTCCACCGGGAAGATCGTGCCGGTCTCGTTGTTGGCCCACATAACGGACGCAATCGCCGTGCGTGGTCCAAGCGCCCAGCGAAACGCCTCGAGGTCGAGGCGGCCGCGCGAATCCACCGGGATCACATGCGTCTTGATGCCCGTTAACGCCAATTGCTCGACCAGCGTGAGGATGGCGGAATGCTCGACGGAGGTGGTGACGATCTCGTCGCGCCCTTGCTGGGTCGCGAGCCCAGAAAGGATGGCGGTGTTGTTGGACTCGGTCCCGCCGGAAGTAAAGATGATCTCATGATCGTGGGCGGCTCCCAGCAAACTCTGCAGGCTGCGGCGTGCCTTGGCCACCGGGCCTGCGATCTCGCTGCCGAAGGCGTGGGCGGACGAGGCATTACCGAACCGCTCCGTGAAGAACGGCAACATGGCTTGCAAGACACACGGATCTGTCCGCGTGGTCGCATTGTTGTCGAGATAGATCGGCACAGAGCCTCGCTCAATGCTGCGGATTGGCGCCGCCGGCGACCGGGATCAGGCGAACGAATTCGCCGAGCCCTTGGACCAGCCGCGCCTGAATGCTTTCTAGCGTCGCGCTTGAAAGCTTGCAGAACACGCAGGCACCGGTCAGCTTGACCGTGATCTTGCTGCCGTCGATCCCAACGAGCTGACAGTCTCTGCCGTCGCGTTGCAGATTGGGCCGAATCTCCTCGATCACAGCCCGAATGAGTTGTTCACGATCGGTCTCAACGACCGACCGTTGCTTCAGCTGTTCCGGTTCGACCAGCATGCTTTGATTTCTCTTTTCATCTGCTGAAGGATTTGCCGCAGGAGCAGCTCGAGCTAGCGTTTGGGTTGTCGAAGGTGAAGCCCGAGCCCTCCAGCGCCACCACGAAATCGATCGTCGTGCCGGCGAGGTGCTCATGGCTCTTATTGTCGACGAACACCTTGATCCCGTCGCGCTCGATGACGGTGTCGTCGGGCTTTGCCCCGTCGGCGAGGTCCATCTTGTATTTGAATCCGTCGCAGCCGCCGGCCTCGACCATGATGCGCAAGCCGCTCCTCGGCTGGGCCGAAGCCGAGATCGCGCTCTTGACCGCATTCACTGCGCTATCCGTCAGATTGATCATGGCACCTTTTGTTTTCCAGAGTCATTTGCATCGAATTGGCAAGTCGCATGCCAGAGCGCAGGCGCTTGACACTGCTCACATTCTTCAAAATCGGGCTGTTGGCTTTGCGACGCGTGTCTGGTTGCTGACAAAGGTCTTCGAGGGATCGCGGCGGCTTTGCGTGTCTTCTTTATGGATTCCGCCGAGAAAGGGTTACGCCCGCGGCGGCAAATGATTTGCATTGCGTCTCCCACCGCCGGGGTGCCCGGCGGTGGTCTTGGATAAAGGGATGATTTTTGATGACTGCAATCGAGAACACCGCGCTCGGCCGGTTGGAGAAGGAAGGGCGCCTGCTCAATCCCATATTCAAGGGCGGGACCACCAAGCGGGGCCGGTTCGGCTTTCGTGGCGATATCGCACTGAAATTTCAGGCCCAGGTCGCGGACGAGAAGCGGCCGCCCCACTATTCGATCGAGCAGGTACTGACGGTCGTGCAGGTCGGCGAAAACATCATTCCGGTGCTGGCCGGCTATCTGCACTGCTTCGCTTATCTTGCCGATGTCGCAAACGTTCTTGAGAGCGCGCTAAGCCCTGACGGCAGCTACTTCATGTTTTGCAACAACATAGACCTGTTGGCGAAATATCGAATCAAGCTCGCTGGTATCACCTTCAACGTGCTGCCGTGCGATGAATCCACCGTTTGGAAGGAGATGATGGACCTGGTCGGGGTCGACAAGAATGACATCAAGAAGCTCGATGCGCCCGGCAAGCTCGACTACCTGCTCGACGCGGCCAAGGATGTCGATGCGTCCTATGACGAGATCTCTTACGAAGAAGGGCTGAAGAGGATGGAACCCGTGAGAAACCGCAACGAGAACCGGCCGGTCTGAGCGCCGGCTTCAGCTTTAGCCAGAGGAAACCTCCTCCTCGACAAGCCGCACGCCGGTCACGCAGATATCGCCGTCCAGCACCGTCAACGCAACCGGCGTGAGCCGGCTGCCCTTGCATGGGCCGTCGACACAGCGGCCGGTGCTGAGCTCGAAGGTCGAGCCGTGCTTGCCGCACATCAGCCGGATGCCGCGGGGATCGAAAAACTGGTTGCGTTCCCAGTCCAGATTCACGCTGTTGTGCGGGCATTTGTTGAGATAGCCAAACACCCGCTTGCCCCAGCGCACCACGACAATGGGCCACGGCCTGTGGCTGCCGTCTTCGTCGACGATCATGAGGTAGAAGCCCATGGCGCGCTGGCTTGGAATATCGTTGAAGCCGCAGATCGCATAGGCGGTATTCGGCTGCGTCCGCTGCGCGTTCATGACAAGACAACTTTCAATTGATCACCTTGCGATCAGCCTTGCAAAAATCGCGCAAAGTACCGGGGCGCCTTACCTTTTGGCAGTCCCGTGCGCTGCGTCGCAAGCGATACCACAACTAATTGCGACCGGTGCACAATGGATGGATTTGCGCGAGCATGCGCCCTTGAGACAGTTAATCCAGTGAGGCGAGGTCTCGACTCGGCGACACCGCGTCAGCATCACACAACATGAAGAAGTTCACACCGCATATTGTTTTCTGCAGGACTAAATCGTTCAGAGACCCAAAGGATTGAATGACCCCCTTCCCCCCACTGGGAACAAGGACGAGATC
This sequence comes from Bradyrhizobium sp. 31Argb, assembly GCF_043638955.1. Classification (NCBI taxonomy): domain Bacteria; kingdom Pseudomonadati; phylum Pseudomonadota; class Alphaproteobacteria; order Hyphomicrobiales; family Nitrobacteraceae; genus Bradyrhizobium; species Bradyrhizobium sp. 31Argb. The sequence goes on from NZ_JBEGDB010000243.1 coordinate 11,845, forward strand.
GGGATTCAGCAAGCGCACGAGATCTGGCCGGATGGCGGATACTTTTCAGACTGGCTAGTCCCGATGGGGGTCGCATCGGAAGCTTGTCGGCAGATGATAGCTCGCATCGTCGCCGACAACGGTCAGTCAAAGATCGACTGCATCTTTCGCCGGACCAAGACGGCAAGGTCCATCCTTTGTCTCGCGTTTTGCCCGACAGTCGCAGCGCCCCCCGTGACCGGCAACCCTGTAGTCATGCATTTGAAGGTTGGCACTGTCGTTCAAGTCACAACGGAGAATCCGATTTCCTATGCGCTTGGAACCGAGTTGACGGTTCTCAATCGCATGATACCGACGGTTCTCGGCCAGTTAGACTAGGCCGTGTGGACTCTTGGGATTCTCAAATCAGATTGAACGTGATTCAAGGCTTTCTTTTAGGAGGAAGCCT
>NZ_JBEGDB010000244.1:0-12234 GCF_043638955.1 Bradyrhizobium sp. 31Argb
CTCGTTTGAGATTTCGACAACCTCATTCTGGCACAACTGATGCCGTAGGGGGCCGTCCACCCCATCAACCACAGGATTTTGTGGTGTGCTCCGCTGCAACCGCTTGCTCGCGCCACAACAGTTCCCTGTGGTTATGGGTCCCGTCTTTCGACGGGACGACACTGGAGTGAGATGCGAGAGCGCCGAGTAACGTCGCAAGCAGCGAGTGCTGTACGTGTGGGCAAAGCGACTTGCCCTGCCGTGACACGTCCGCGAACGACAGAACGACACTCCCCTTTAATTCCCCGCGAGGTTGAACCTCGCCGGCGCTTGCGTGACCAACTACGCGGGATGCTGCGGACGACGGGGCTGACAAAACATCATGAAAATCGCGTTGCTGGCGATCTTAGGTCTGGCATTCGGGGCGCTGGGCGGCGCCGCGCTCGGCATCAGTGCCGGGCTTGCCTGGATCGGAATCTTCAAAACCTCGAATTTTGAAGGCGATAGCGGCGCGCTGGTGTTCTTCAGCTTCATGCCGATGGGCGCTGTGATCGGCGGCATTGGCGGCGCGTCGCTGTTCGCCGTGCTCGCGATCCGCGATGCCGAGGTCGCAATCGAGCACGAGCATGTAGCCCGTCGCGACCGCTGATGGGCCACGGACGGCGGATTCAGGCAAAATCCCGCAAAAAAGTCTGCATTTGTGCAATGCAAAAATAACAATTGCGTTCTCGCACGGCCGCTCTATTTCAGACGGTGAAATTTGAAGTGCAGCAATCTGGCGCGGCGTCGGTGCGGACGCCCATCTGCCGTTGCTGTTTTGCAATCCAGATTCGGAAAGACGATGAATGACAGAGCATAGTCTCTGGCGTTTTTCGCGCGCGTTTCACCGCGCGATCAACGAACGCCAATTCGCGGATATTGCCGCCCTGCTCGACGAGGACGTCGAATGGGCGATCTATGGACCGATCGACCTGTTTTCCTTCTTCGGTGCACGTCGCGGCAAGCCCGCCGCGCTCGAGGTGATCAGGCAGATCGCCGAGAACTTCCGCGTCCGCCGCTTCGAGCGCGAGTCCATCATGCTCGGAGTCGATTCCGCGGCATCGATGATGCGCTATTCGCTGACCGCGCAGGATTCGCATAAGCCGATCGCGGTGCGGATCGCGCATTTCGCGCAATTCCGCGGCGGCCTGCTGACCCGCTTGCGCGTCCTGGTCGACAGCTTCGATCTGGTCGAGCAGACCGTCGGCTATCCGATCCACCTGCCGCGAATCGCAGCGGCGCAATAGAGCGTTTTCGAGCGAAGCATGCCCTCGGACTTGATCCGAGGGTGGACACCGGTTCGCGTGAAGAAAACGCGTCAAGATAAGAATCTAGCGCCTTGTGCGTCATCCATTCCAGTTTCGTCGTACCCGGGCGCTTCCCGGGTATCCAAATGCCTTCCTTCGCCAGCCCCGGGAAGGCGTGGATGGCCGGGACACTAGCTGAACGCTTTTTCACGCTCTTGTGCCCGGCCATGACGATCCGATCCGTGCTACATGCTGTCGCGCCGACAACAACGTCGTCGTCACAAATTTGCGCCACTGTGTACGTATTATTCTGCCTGGAATGCGGGCTGCGGGAATGACTTCCAAACAACGATCTGGCTGGGCGTGGTTGCCGGTACTGGCTGCGGGCTTCGGCATCGCGGTGGTGCTGCCGGCAGCGGCGCAGACGTCGCCGCAAATCTCCGCTCAAATTTCCCCTCAAATTTCCCCTTGGGGCGGTATCCACGAAGCGACGCCGGCCGCTGAGGAGGCCGAGCCCGAGCCCGAGGCAAATGACGCCGACGTGATGAAGGACATCGATGTCGACAAGCTCGACTGGAGCCTGCTCAGCGCCGATGCTTCACCCTCCGACAACGTGCTGGCGCCGAAGAAGGCCGCCGCGCCGAAGAAGGCGGACGGCAGTGATGCCGCATGGTCGTCGAACAACAACGCGAACGGCACGTCCGCGGTCTCGGTCAAGCAATCGATCTCGCCGTTCTGGGACACGCGGATCGGCGCCGACATGACGGTCGCGCGCCAGGGCACGCTGACCAATTCGGAGTTGCTGTCGGAACGGCTCGCCAATGGCGGCAGCCTGCCGCAATCCTCCGGCACCGCCTGGGCCGCGATCACCGCGCCGGGCGTTGCCTCGATCTGGGACAAGACCTCGGTCGAGGCCCGCGTCGATCCCGGCGCCGACCAGACCCGGTTCGGGACCTCGATCAGCAAGTCGGTGCCGCTCGCCGACCAGTATTCGCTGACGCTGCAGAACGGCTACAACCTGATCCAGCAGGGCATGGTGCCGGTGCCCGGCATCGTCAGCCATCCCTCGCGGAGCTATGAGGCCGATCAATCGGCCAGGCTGAGCATCAATAACAGCGGAACCAGCTTCATCGCCGGCCAGACGCTGACGACCGGCGACGACAGATGGCTGCACCGGATCGGCGCCGAGCAGAAGCTGTTCGGCGGCGTCACCATCTCCGGCTCGATCGGGGAAAGCGCGCAAGGGCCGGCCAACAAGCGCCTGACGGCCGGGTTCAAGCGAAGCTGGTGAGGCCGGCCGCGGTCGTAATCCCTTAAGGAATGATCGAACCATTGCCGCAACTTGGCCTAGATGCGGCCAAAATCGGGCGCCCATAGTTACCGTTCACATCGTGCGGTGGGGGACTTCCGCGCTCGCGTTATTGCGTAACAGAGGAATAGCCGATGAACGCTACCAATCGTTCCGAGCAAGTTGAACAAGAAGCAGAGACGGAAATCGACAACAACCTCGCCGCCGTCTCGGACGTCGAGGCCGGCATCCGCGACTTCGTGCGCAACGATATCGCCTATCTGCGCCGGTCGCCGCAGGCAAGCACGGAACCACTCGAGCCGAACACCGAGGCCACCGTGAACAATGTCAACTCGCTGATCCAGCGCGTCGCCGGCACGTCGCTCGCAGAGATCGAGAAGTTGATCTCCGAGCTCGAAAGCCTACGCGACCTCCTGCACGCCGAAGGCCAGCGCGTCCAGCGCGAGATTTCGGGCTACGCCCAGCTCAGCCAGGCCGCGATGAAGTCGACTCGCATGATCGCCGACAACGTCACGCAGTGGAAACGCGCCGCCGACGGGCTGCGCAACAGCTAGTCTCGGCGATTGCTTGGGAGTTCATGACCGCCGCATCGCCCGTGCGGAGGATGCGGCGGTTTCTATTTGACTAAAATGATTTGAAAGATAAAAGCGCAGCACGCGACCGAGCATGATGGGGAAAAGATCATGCTCAAACTCGGAGCGTGAAGATTTCTTGACTTGCGCGTGATCGTTTCGATGCGGATCACGCCGTTACGGAAGCCGCTTTGGCACGCCGTTTCTTGGGGAAAACAGCACTGATGCAAAGCGTTCGGCCCGACAACACCGATCCCATTCCGCTGCGGCAGTCGCCGCACAGTGTCGGCACCATCATGCTCCGCTTCGTCGGATTGCTGATCGCGGCGACCGTGGTGATGGTGTTGATCTGGAGCCGCTGACGCCTTCGCAACGGCCCGATGGCTAGGCTGCTATGGTTAGCAGAAGCTGAAGATCAGCGCCGGACGATCGCGCTGCCCTCGAGCGTGAAGGCGCCGTCGGCATAGCCCTTCACCACCATGCCGGTGGTCAGCATCACCGCAACCGTGACGGTCGCGAAAATTGCGCCCAGAACTTTCAGTCCGACACGATCTGCCATAGTCGTCCCCACGGTGCTTACCCTGGGTCTGATATGGCCGGCAGAAAGTTCAAAATGGGTTAGCAAATAGATCGTATCCGGAATTCGTCGAATACGGTTAAAGAGCTAGAAGGTTCCCGTAACCACGCAGGCCGCGTTTCAGCCTGCCTTCCGGCGCGGAACGAAGGCGGTGGCGAGGAACGAAAACACGACTTCGCCGTGCTGGTTGGTGCCGGTGTTGCGGCCCTGCAGGATGCCCCATTCGGGACGCTTCTCGGAGGTGCGCTTGGTCTCGACCACATTGGCATAGCTGATGGTGTCGCCGGCCAAGACCGGCTTGATCCAGCGCAGCTCACGAAAACCGGGCGAAGGTCCCCACACGGCGACCTCTTCCCCGCGCGCGGCCGTCTCCTGCGCCAGACGCTTGCCGTCGGCAACCAGGAGCTTCATGCAGACGGAGGCGACGTGCCAGCCCGACGCTGCCAGTCCGCCGAACAGCGACTTGCGTCCTTCCTCCTCGTCGAGATGAAAGCGCTGCGGATCGAACTGAGCCGCGAAGCGCTTGATGTCCTCGGCGGCGAAGGTGAACGAGCCGAGCTCGCGCCGCGCGCCGATATCGATATCCTCAAAGAAGCGCATCGATGCTACCCCGCCACCGCTTCGGCTCGCCGGCCGATGATGATCGGCGACTCCATCTCGCACAACACCACGCCGGCCGCGTTGCGCACCGTGCATTTGAAGGTCACGATGCCGGTCGAAGGCCGGCTGCGCGAAACCCGCGCCTCGACCACATCGACATCCAGCGTCAAATCGTCGCCGGGGCGCAGCGGCGACAGCCAGCGCATCTCATTGACGCCGGGCGAGCCGAACGACGCCGTGCGGCAGATAAAGCCGTCGGCCAGCATCCGCATCGTGAGCGAGCCGAGATGCCAGCCCGAGCCGGACAGGCCCTTGAGCATCGATCGTTTCGCCGCTTCTTCGTCGAGATGCATCGGCTGTGGATCGAACTCGGCGGCAAAAGCCAGGATCTCCTCGCGGGTGACGTGGCGCGGGCCGAAGGTGCCGAAATGGCCTATCTTGAAGTCTTCGAAAGTAAGTGTGGTCATGCTGGGGATTTCAGGAGAGAGGGGCCTGATTGTGGCCGTTATTTGCGGCAATCTCAACCCGCCCGCACAGCTTGCTGTCAAGGGGGACCACCATAGCGGGGGAGCACCGTCCTTGCGTACCGCTCCCCGACTTGCCCGGACAGAGGTTCGGAGCTAGCCCTGCTTCGGCGCGACTCAAGATCGATTGGCCGGGAGAATCCACCGATGTTCGATTTTCAAGACCTGTTTCAGTGGGACCGCTTCATCACCCCCACGATCATCAAGACGTTCTACTGGCTGGTCATCGGCGTGATCGTGCTGTTCGGCATTTACGGAATCCTCTGGAGCCTGGCCGCAATGGCGATCAGCCCGTTCGGCGGCTTCATCCTGCTGCTTGCCTCGCTCACCAGCATCGTGGTCGGCATCGTGCTCTCGCGCATCGCCGCCGAATTCATCCTGATCGTGTTCCGCATCAACGAGCATCTCGGCGCGATCCGCGACCAGGGCGGAATGCGGTAGGAATTTCCACCGTCATTGCGAGCCACCGGGTCGGCGCAAAGCGCCGCCCGATGACAGGCTCCGCGAAGCAATCCATATCGCCGCTTGCGGAGAGGTGGATTGCTTCGTCGCTGCGCTCCTCGCAATGACAGCGAAAGGTGGTGATTACGTATTAAACCTGAAATGCATCACGTCGCCGTCGGCGACGACGTAGTCCTTGCCTTCCAGACGCAGCTTGCCGGCATCGCGGGCGCCGGCTTCGCCGCCGAGCGCGACGTAGTCGTCATAGGCGATGGTCTCGGCGCGGATGAAGCCCTTCTCGAAATCGGTATGGATCACGCCGGCCGCCTGTGGTGCCTTGGTGCCGCGGTCGATGGTCCAGGCGCGCGCCTCCTTTGGACCCACCGTGAAATAGGTGATGAGATGGAGCAGCTCGTAGCCGGCGCGGATCAGGCGATCCAGGCCGGCTTCCTCGAGCCCGAGCGTGTCCAGGAACTCGGCGCGCTCCTCGCGTGACAGCGTCGCGATCTCGGATTCGATCTTGGCGGAGATCACGACGGCGACCGCGCCCTCTTTCTTCGCCTGCCCGAACACCTGTTTCGAGAAGCTGTTGCCGTCCTTCGCCGAGCTCTCCTCGACATTGCAGACATAGAGCACCGGCTTGGAACTCAGAAGCCCGAGCATGCGGAAGGAGCGCTCCTCTTCCGGCTTGCGCTCGAGCGCACGCGCGGGCCGCCCCTCACGCAACAGCACCAGCGCGCGGTTGACGAGATCGAGCTGTTCCTTGGCGTCCTTGTCGTTGCCCTTGGCCTTCTTGGTGAGATTGTCGACGCGCTTCTCGAGGCTGTCGAGATCGGCGAGCATCAATTCGGTTTCGATGGTCTCGATGTCAGCCAGCGGCGCGATCTTGCCCTCGACATGCGTGATGTCGGAATCCTCGAAGCAGCGCACCACATGCGCGATCGCATCGACCTCACGGATGTTGGCGAGGAACTGGTTGCCGAGCCCTTCGCCCTTGGAGGCGCCGCGGACCAGGCCGGCGATATCGACGAAGGTCAGCCGGGTCGGAATGATCTGCGCCGACTTTGCCACAGCCGCGAGCTTGTCGAGCCGCGGATCGGGGACGGCGACCTCGCCGACGTTCGGCTCGATAGTGCAGAACGGATAGTTGGCCGCTTGCGCTGCGGCCGTCTCCGTCAGCGCATTGAACAGCGTCGACTTGCCGACATTGGGCAACCCGACGATCCCGCATTTGAATCCCATCGTACTTTCCGATCTCCCGCGCGAATGTGCAGCGGCTGAATTGACTGAGGTCGCCCTCGATGACGAGCGTTACTTTCCGCCCTCTTCCTTGCTGTCGAAAAAGCCCTTCGCCTGCAGCGTCAGATGCACCTTGTTCTGGAACGACGAATCCTGTCCCGCCGCCAGCAGGCCGGCATTGTCGGCGACTGCCTCGCAGAGCGCCTCGACCCACGGCCGGTCGCTCTTGGCGAAATCCGACAGCACGTGACTGTGCACGAGTTCCTTGATCCCGGGATGACCGATCCCGAGCCGGACCCGGCGATAGTCGTTGCCGATATGCGCGGAGATCGAGCGCAAGCCATTATGCCCGGCGATGCCGCCGCCGACCTTGACCCGCACCTTTGCCGCCGGCAGCTCGAGCTCGTCCTGGAACACGGTGATGTCGCCGGCCGGAAGCTTGAAGAAATTCTGCGCTTCCTGCACCGCGCGCCCGGACTCGTTCATGTAGGTGGTCGGCTTCAGCAGCACCACCTTCTCACGGCCGAGCAGGCCTTCGGATGTCTCGCCCTGAAAGCGGCGGCGCCATGGTGCGAAACCATGACGCCGCGCAATCTCATCGACGGCCATGAATCCGATGTTGTGCCGGTTATCAGCGTATTTCGCGCCGGGATTACCGAGGCCAACAAAGAGTCGCATGACGCGGCATCCCGCGCTGGCGCGCTATCACTTCTTCTTGTCGCCACCGGCCGGTGCCTTGGCACCCGCTGCCGGAGCAGCCGCACCTGCAGCCGGAGCGGCAGCGCCTGCCGCCGGGGCCGCACCTGCCGCCGCCTTCTGCTCCTCGGCGTAGCCGGACGGCGGCACGATGGTCACCAGCGTGGCGTCCTCGCGCGACAGCGCCTTCACGCCCTTCGGCAGCTTGATGTCGGACAGATGCAGCGAGTAGCTGATTTCCAGTGCGCCGACATCGGCGTCGATGTACTGCGGAATGTTCTCGACCGAGCATTCGAGGTCGATCGTGTGGGTGACGATGTTGACGGTTCCGCCGCGCTTCACGCCGGGCGCCGTTTCCGCGTTGATGACATGCAGCGGCACGCTGACGCGGATGGTCGCGCCTTCGCCGAGCCGCATGAAGTCGACATGAAGCGGGAAGTCCTTCACCGGGTCGAGGTGATAGTCGCGCGGAATCACGCGGTGCTTCTTGCCGTCGAGATCGATGTCGAACAGCGTCGTCAGGAACCGGCCTGCGAGGATGCGCTGGCGCAGCTCGCGGTCGTCGACCGAGATGGTCAGCGGGGGCTTGTTGTCACCATAGATCACTCCGGGAACTTTCCCGGCGCGACGCTCAGCCCGGGCGGCCCCCTTGCCGCTCTTCGGACGTGCGGTCGCCTTCAATTCCTTGACGGTCGCCATCAGTCTAAGTCCTTGTTTTGCAAAAAGTTAAAGGCCGCATCGCGGCCCCGTTTCGCGCACCGCAGCAAGCCTCCAGGGGTGCGGGGGCTGCGGACGTGGCGGGCTTTTAGCCCCAAAGGGCCGAAATGACAAGGAAAATGGGCGGCCTCGAAGGGCGGCCCGTAGCCCGGGTGGAGCGCAGCGCAATCCGGGAAAACTCACCGCGGGGACAACGGTCCCGGGTTGCGCTGCGCTCCACCCGGGCTACGTGAGATCAGGTCCCTCCGAGCTTGGCCTCCAGCGCTGCGATCCGCGCCTTCAGCGCCTCGTTCTCCTCGCGCGCCAGGCGGGCCATGTCCTTCACCGCCTCGAACTCCTCGCGCCGGACGACATCGAGGTCGCGCAGGACGCGTTCGGCCTGGTTGCGCATGACCGAGTCGACTTCGCGCTTGACGCCCTGGGCGGCGCCGGCGGCATCGTTCATGAGGCGGCCGATCTCGTCAAAAAACCGGTTCGTGGTCTGGGTCATCTGGCTCTCCGCACTCCCTAAGGCGATCAAGACAATGGCAATCAAAGGCGCGTGGTTCAAGGCCGCAAATGACCCATGATGCCGCTTGCCTTGTCATGCTCCGGTTTCCTTGCAATCGTACTCAACGCTTAGGAATAGAGAATCGCTAACCGAGAAACGCCCATGATCGACCAGCAGATCGATATTCCGACCAAAGACGGCAAGATCACCACTTTCATCACCCATCCCGAGCGCGGCGGCCCGTTTCCGGTGATCATCTTCTACATGGATGCGCCGGCGATCCGCGAAGAGCTGCGCGACATGGCGCGCCGGCTCGGTACGTCCGGCTACTATGTGATGCTGCCGAACCTCTATTACCGCGCCGGCGTCATGGAGCTCGGGCCGATCAATCCCGACCCGGAATCGCCCGAACGCAAGCGCATGTTCGAATTGATGCAGTCGATCAACATTCCCGTGGTGATGGAAGACACCAAGGCCCTGCTCGCCTATGCAGAGGGCGAGGCCGCCGCGAATACGCGCATCGTCGGCACCGTCGGCTATTGCATGAGCGGGCGCTATGCGATCAACGCGGCGACGCATTTCCCCGATCGCGTGAAAGCCGCCGCCTCGGTCTACGGCACGCATCTGGCGACCGATCAGCCCGACAGTCCGCATCTGGCGGCCGAGAAGACCAAGGCCGAGCTCTATTTCGCCTGCGCCGAGACCGACATCTACGCGCCGATGGAGACCATCGAAAAAGTGCAGGCCGGCATGAAGGGATCGAGCAACGAGGTCGAGATCTATCCCGCCACCCATCACGGTTTTGCCTTCCCGAAGCGCCCGGTCTATCACCGCGACGCCGCCGAGCGGCACTGGGAGCGCCTGCTGGCGCTCTATCGCCGCAATCTGTCTGCATAGCCTGAGGCGCGATGCCCTTCCTCTTGATCGATTTCCCCGTGTTCGACCCGATCGCCATCTCGATCGGACCGATCGCGATCCGCTGGTACGCGCTCGCTTACATCTGCGGCATCGTGATCGGCTGGATCTACGCGCGGCAGATGATCAAGAACGAGAAATTGTGGGGCGGCCCCGCGCCGATCACGCTCACCCAGATGGACGACTTCATCCTCTGGGTCACGCTCGGCATCATCGTCGGCGGCCGCACCGGCTACGTGCTGTTCTACAACCTGCCGTTCTTCATTCAGCACCCCGCCGAGATCTTCGAACTGTGGAAGGGCGGCATGTCGTTCCATGGCGGCTTCCTCGGCTGCGTCGTCGCAGTGATGTGGTTTGCGCGCCGGAACAGCGTCCCGATCCTGTCGCTCGGCGACATGACCACTGCGGTCGCGCCAATCGGTTTGTTCCTCGGCCGGCTCGCCAATTTCATCAACAGCGAATTGTGGGGCCGGCCCGCCGATCCGAGCCTGCCCTGGGCGATGGTGTTTCCCACTGGGGGCCCGGTGCCCCGGCATCCGAGCCAGCTCTATGAAGCCGGGCTCGAGGGCATCCTCCTGTTCACGATCCTGGCGGTGATGATCCGGATGGGCGCCTTGAAGCGGCCCGGCCTCGTGCTCGGCAGCTTCATCTTGATCTACGGCATCGCCCGCATCATCGGCGAACACTTCCGCGAGCCCGATCCGCAGCTCGGCTTCCTGTGGGGCGGGTTAACCATGGGAATGCTGTTGTCGGTGCCGATGGTCATTGTCGGCATTATCATGGTTGTGATGGCTTGGCGCCGCAGGGCGCCACAGCCGCTACCGAGTTCGATTTAAGGCTGGATGTGACCGAAGTTTCGCCGCTGCTGTCCGAGATCAGGAAGCTGATCAAATCATCCGGCCCGATGCCGGTCTGGCGCTACATGGAATTGTGCCTGATGCATCCGGAGCACGGCTATTACGTGTCGCGCGACCCGCTGGGCCGCGAGGGCGATTTCACCACCGCGCCCGAGGTCAGCCAGATGTTTGGCGAGCTGCTGGGCCTGTGGTCGGCGTCGATCTGGCGCGCGATCGGTTCGCCGGAATTGCTGCGGCTGGTCGAGATTGGCCCCGGCCGCGGCACCATGATGGCGGACGCGCTGCGGGCGCTGCGGGTGCTGCCGCCGCTCTATCAGTCGCTCAGCGTCCATCTGGTCGAGATCAATCCGGTGCTGCGCGAGAAGCAGCGCGCAACCTTGGGCAATGTCCGCGACATCACCTGGCACGAGAGCATCGACGACGTGCCCGAGGGCCCGGCGGTGATCCTCGCCAACGAATATTTCGACGTACTGCCGATCCACCAGGTGGTGAGGCGCGAGATCGGCTGGCACGAGCGCGTGATCCAGCTCGACAGCAATGGCAAGCTCGCCTTCGGCACCGCGCCCGAGCCGATGCCGCGCTTCGACGTGCTGCTGCCGCCGCTGGTGCGCGCGGCTCCTTTAGGTGCGGTGTTCGAATGGCGGCCCGACACCGAGATCATGAAGCTCGCCCGCCGCGTGCGCGACCAGGACGGCGCGGCGCTGATCATCGACTATGGCCACATGCGCAGCGACGCCGGCGATACCTTCCAGGCCATCGCCCGCCACAGCTTCTCCGATCCGCTGAAGGACCCAGGCCAGGCCGATGTCACCGCCCATGTGGATTTCCAGGCGCTGGCACGCGCCGCCGAAGACGTCGGCGCACGCGTCCACGGCCCGGTGACGCAGGGTGAATTCCTAAAGCGGCTCGGCATCGAGGCGCGGGCCGCGGGATTGATGGCGAAGGCCACGCCCGAAATCGCGGACGAGATCGCCGGCGCACTGAAACGATTGACCGACAGCGGCCGCGGCGGCATGGGCTCGATGTTCAAGGCAATGGCGATCTCCCACCCGGAGCTCACCTCGATCGCGGGCCTGAGCGATCATCCAAACGACGCGGAACGTTCATGACCCTGGCCTCCCCGCTGCTCTCAGCCATTCCCGGCCTCCGCCATGCCTTTTTCTCGCGCGAAGGCGGCGTATCCGAGGGCATTTACGCCGGCCTCAATGGCGGCATCGGCTCCAATGACGCTGCCGATAATGTCGCGGAAAACCGCCGGCGCATGGCGGAGCGCTTGGGGGTCGGACCCGACCGCCTGCTGACGCTCTATCAGGTGCATTCCCCCGATGTCGTGGTCGCCACCACGCCGTGGGCGAGCGATGCGCGGCCGAAAGCCGACGCCATCGTCACCCGCACCGAGAACCTTGCGATCGGCGTTACCGCGGCCGATTGCGGGCCGATCCTGTTCGTCGATCCCAATGCGCGCGTGATCGGCGCGGCGCATGCCGGCTGGAAGGGCGCGCTGACTGGCGTGCTGGAATCGACCGTCGAGGCGATGGAAAGGCTCGGCGCCGACCGCAGCGGCATCGTCGCCGCGATCGGGCCTTTGATCCGCCAACACTCCTATGAAGTGGGGCCCGAATTCGTCGCGCGGCTTCTGGAGGCTGACGCGGACAACGCCCTCTTCTTCCTGCCCGGCGAACGCGAAGGACACGCGATGTTCGACCTCGGCGGTTACATCCGGATGCGGCTGGAGAATGCCGGTATCCTGATGATCGCCGACATCGGTATCGACACCTATTCCGACGAACGCTTCTATAGCTACCGCCGCTCGGTGCATCGGAAAGAGGGCGATTATGGCCGCCACGTTCACGCCATCGCCCTGGAAAAATAACCGCTTCCGGCGGAAGTACTTAAACTTCAAAGAAAATTTCGATCAGCGCCTGGAATCTATCGAACCGGCGCCGGGGCCTCGCCGCCCTAGCATTACAGTTGTCTTTTTGTTTTGAAGTGCGCGCGCTGGGCGGCGGCCTGGTGAGCTCTACGCCAAAGT
>NZ_JBEGDB010000245.1:0-12221 GCF_043638955.1 Bradyrhizobium sp. 31Argb
AGGCTTCCTCCTAAAAGAAAGCCTTGAATCACGTTCAATCTGATTTGAGAATCCCAAGAGTCCACACGGCCTAGAGTCTTGTTTTGACGCGTTTTCTTCACGCGAACTGGTGTCCACTTCGCTCGAAAACGCTTTGAAGATGCTTCCGTTTGCCGCATCCGATACCAAAAGGTTGATTGCGGACCGCCCCAGCTTAAGCGAAAATACCAGCTATTGGGGGCCTGAGAGGTGAACGACAAGGATCGACCGATGCCAGCCATGATCGCATTTGCGGGCGTTTTGGGAGGGCTCGCCGTGGTCCGCTGGGCCTATCGCACGGCCGTGCGGATCAACGAGGAACTGGAAGAGGCGCGTCGCGCCCACATGGCCGAGGCCGTCAGCCGCAGCGAGATTCCGACCCTGCGCCGCGACCCCGTCACCGGCGCCTACCGCCCGGGCTAGGGACTCACATACTCGTCATGCCCGGGCTTGCCCGTCTTCGCTATCGCTTCGCCGGACTGACACTAGAGTGCCCGGCGAAGCCTCGGCGTAGCCGGGTCCCGAGCATCCACGCCCTTCCTTCCTGCTGATGCCAAAGACGTGGATGGCCGGGACAAGCCCGGCCATGACGAAGCACGTGGGACGCATCTTTCGCGCAATGGGCAGGCGCGTTCGCCTTGATTCCCCGTCTTCCCGCCGATACGGTCCGCGCGCTTTCAAACCCCGCCTCGCGAGACCGATGCCGACGATGGATTCCCTGCCCGCCCATATGCGCCCGGAACGTTCGTTCCAGGGACTGATCCTGACGCTGCAGCGCTACTGGGCGGATTACGGCTGCGTGATCCTGCAGCCCTATGACATGGAGGTCGGTGCCGGCACCTTCCATCCCGCCACGACCTTGCGCGCGCTGGGGCCGAAGCGCTGGAACGCGGCCTATGTGCAGCCCTCGCGCCGGCCGAAGGACGGCCGCTATGGCGAGAACCCCAACCGTCTCCAGCACTATTACCAGTTCCAGGTGATCCTGAAGCCGTCGCCATCCGACATCCAGGAGCTCTATCTGAAATCGCTGGCCGCGATCGGTGTCGATTCGGCACTGCACGACATCCGCTTTGTCGAGGACGACTGGGAGAGCCCGACGCTCGGGGCCTGGGGCCTGGGCTGGGAATGCTGGTGCGACGGCATGGAAGTGTCGCAGTTCACCTATTTCCAGCAGGTCGCTGGCGTCGAATGCGCGCCGGTGGCGGGCGAGCTCACTTACGGGCTAGAGCGGCTGGCGATGTATGTGCAGGGCGTCGACCGCGTCTATGACCTCAATTTCAACGGCCGCGAAGGCGCCGAGAAGGTCGCCTATGGCGACGTGTTCCTGCAGGCCGAGCAGGAATATTCGCGGCACAATTTCGAGATTGCCGACACCGCGATGCTGTTCGAGCAGTTCAGGATGGCCGAGGAAGCCTGCAAGAAATATCTCGCGGCCGGTTGGCGCGAGGGTGGCAACCAGCGCGAGCACCTGATGGCGCTGCCGGCCTATGACCAGTGCATCAAGGCCAGCCACGTGTTCAACCTCCTGGATGCGCGCGGCGTGATCTCGGTGACGGAGCGGCAGAGCTACATCCTGCGCGTGCGCGAATTGGCGAAAGCCTGCGGCGAAGCCTGGGTCCACACCGAAGCCGGCAGGGCCGCCTGATGCCTGATCTTCTGCTCGAACTGTTTTCCGAGGAAATCCCCGCACGCATGCAGGCGAAGGCGGCGGACGATCTGCGCCGCATGGTGACCGACAAGCTCGTCGCCGACGGATTGATTTATGAAGGCGCCAGGGCGTTCGCGACGCCGCGGCGACTGGCGCTGACCGTGCACGGCATTCCGGCGCGGCAGCCCGATCTGAAGGAAGAGCGCCGCGGCCCCCGCGTCGGCGGCCCCGAGCCCGCGATCCAGGGATTCTTGAAAGCCACGGGCCTTGCCTCGATCGACGATGCAAAAATCCAGAGCGACAAGAAGGGCGATTTCTACATCGCGCTGATCGAGAAGCCGGGCCGGCCCGCGCTCGACGTGCTCGCCGAGATCCTGCCTGTCATCGTCAGAACCTTCCCCTGGCCGAAATCGATGCGCTGGGGCGAGCGTTCGGCGAGGCCCGGCGCGCTGACCTGGGTGCGCCCGCTGCACGCGATCACGGCCACCTTTGGTCCCGAGACCGAGCAGCCCGACGTCGTGAATTTCTCGGTCGACGGCATCGAGGCAGGGCAAACGACGTTCGGCCACCGCTTCATGGCGCCAGCAGCGATCTCCGTGCGCCATTTCGATGACTACGAGGCCAAGCTCAAGGCGGCCAAGGTTGTGCTCGACCCGCAGACGCGCAAGGACATGATCCTGGCGGATGCACAGACGCTGGCGCAGGCGCAGAATCTTGAACTGGTCGAGGACCAAGGGCTGCTGGATGAGGTCGCCGGCCTCGTCGAATGGCCGGTCGCGCTGATGGGATCGTTCGATGAGGAATTCCTGTCGATCCCGGACGAGGTGATCCGCGCCACCATCCGCAACAACCAGAAATGCTTCGTGGTCAGCGATCCCAAGACCGGAAAGCTCACCAACAAGTTCATCCTCACCGCGAACATCGAGGCCACCGACGGCGGCAAGGCCATCGTCGCCGGCAACGAGCGCGTGATCCGCGCGCGGCTCGCGGATGCGAAGTTCTTCTACGAGACGGACCTGAAGACGAAGCTCGAGGACCGGCTGCCGAAGTTCGACCAGATCGTGTTCCACGAGAAGCTGGGCACGCAGGGTGAGCGCCTCAAGCGGATCGAGCGATTGGCCGCGGAGATCGCGCCGCTGGTCGGCGCCGATGTCGAGAAGACGAAACGCGCCGCGCATCTCGCGAAGGCCGATTTGCTGACGGAAGTCGTTGGCGAATTCCCCGAGCTGCAGGGCTTGATGGGGAAATACTACGCGCTGGCGCAAGGCGAGGACGCGTCCGTCGCGGCCGCGAGCGAGGAGCATTACAAGCCGCAGGGGCCTGCGGATCGCGTGCCGACCGATCCGGTGAGCGTGGCGGTCGCGCTGGCGGACAAGATCGATACGCTGGTCGGATTCTGGGCGATCGACGAGAAGCCGACGGGGAGCAAGGACCCGTATGCGCTGAGGCGCGCGGCGCTGGGGGTGATACGGCTTATCCTCGAGAACAATATTCGTACTAGTCTAATTAAGACGATCACGACCTTCGTCGCCACGTTGCTTGAGAGTGACGCTGTAAAGGCCGCTGAGAGTCCGATTGCTATCGCGCCGTCACTATTGGTCTTCTTCGCCGACCGCCTGAAAGTCCAGCTTCGCGACCAGGGCGCGCGGCACGATCTCGTCGACGCCGTGTTCTCACTCGGTGGACAGGACGATCTGCTGCTCGTCGTCCGCCGCGTCGAGGCGCTCGGGAAATTCCTCGATAGCGACGACGGCAAGAACCTGCTCGCGGGTACCAAGCGCGCGAGCAACATCCTTGCGATCGAGGAGAAGCGGGACAAGCGCACGTTTGACGGCGCGCCCGATCCGTCGCTCTATCGGCAGGACGAAGAGAAGGCGTTGGCGAAGGCGATCGATCAGGTGAAGCGCGAGGCGAGTGCTGCGGTCGCGGCGGAGGACTTTGCCGGCGCGATGAGCGTGATGGCGACGCTGCGGCCGGCGGTCGATGCGTTCTTCGACAAGGTCAAGGTCAATGACGACGACCCGAAGGTGCGCGAGAACCGGTTGAAGCTGCTGAATGAAATTCGCGCCGCGACGCGCGCGGTGGCGGATTTCTCCAAGATCCAGGATTGAGTTTGACGCCGTCATTCCCGGGCGCGCGAAGCGCGAGCCCGGAATCCATTTCGCCGCGTACCCTGCCGCCCGATGGATTCCGGGCTCGTCCTTCGGACGCCCCGGAATGACGGCGTGGGGCGCCAGAAATATTCCGCAACATTTACCCCTCATTAACCACGTCCTGCGAAGGTCGCGACGGGTGAACGGTTTCTTAAGAAATCGCCCGCGCGCAAATGCAGGAATTTCCCGATGACCTCCATCGGCACGGCGCTCAATCCTTACGCCCAATATGGTTCGGCCTATGCGCGGGCGGCGGCGACGCCGTCGCTGGCATCGACGCTATCCAATGACAGCGCGAACAATGATCCACTCGCGTCCAACAGCGCGACCAACCTGACCTTGTCGGAAGCGGCCCGCGCGCAGCTCGCAAAAGCATCGCCGCTCGACTTCACGACGGTCACGAACGACGCGCGCGCGACGCTCGACCGGCTCTATACGGCAGCCGGCGTGAAGGGACCGCTGGTCGATGGCAAGACCACGATCGATCTCTCGAGCCTGGATCGCCGCTCGCTGTTTGCGATCTCGACCAACAATGGCGGCAAGTTCAGCCCCGACGAACAGGCGGTGGCGGCCAGCGCGTTGAAGCAGCGCTTCGATGCCGCGCTGGCGCCGTCGCTGGCGACCACGCGCCTGACCGGCGACTACAATGTCAGCTACAAGGCGGCGCTGGATTATCTCGACGGCGCAAGCCCGGAAGAGAAGGCGACGGCGACCTGGGCGGCCCAGCGCGCCGCAGTGTTCAAGGGCTATCAGGCGACGCAGACCGACCCGACGGTGGCGCCAACGGGAATTGCCGGCGATCCGATCGCGGCTGCGCTCGCTGGCACGGCCAGCCCCGCGACGGGCCAGAGCCGCAACTTCGGCGATATCGCCAGCGACGTGCGCGGGTTTCTCGACCGCCAGAAGAGCGAGGCGGCGAGCAACGGCAAGGAACTGGTCTATGACCCCAAGCGCAAGACCGGACAATTGGCTGATCTGTCCTCGCTCGACAATCGCTCGCTGTCGGCGATCACCCTGAACAAGGACAATCGCTTCTCCGGCGAGGAGATCTATGCCGCCAAGCAGGAATTGAGTGCGCGGACGCGCGCCTCCGTGCTCGATGCGCTAAAGCAGAGCCAGTCAACCGGCGATCCGCGCCAGCTCAGCCTCGGCATCCTGAAAGCCTATTCCTCGATGAGCTCCGAAGAGCGGATGGCGGCGAACTGGACGCCCGAATTCCAGGATGCCGCGATCAAGAACTACAAATCGACCTCGACGCTGCTCTCGATGCTGCGATCGTGATCGCTAGAGCTTCAGTTCTGATTGAATCAGAATCGAAGCTCTAGCTAGATTCTTGTTTTGACGCGTTTTCTTCACGCGAACCGGTGTCCACTTCGCTCGAAAACGCTCTAAAAAGCAAAGCCCCGCCTGGAGGGGAGCGCCAGGCGGGGCTCTTGGGTCCGGTCGCTGTCGCACACATCCGCTTGCGCGGCGCCCGGACTACTCGCTTACGTCCAAGGCTAGCTCGTCACTAGTCGATCACCTGAACGATGCGACGCGAGCGCGGCTCGACCAGCACGGTCTCGCCGTTCACGACGGTGTAGCGGAACGGGGTTCCGCCGAAGCGCTGCGGCACGTCGTAATAGGTCACGCCGGTTTCCGGCAGCACGGTGCCGACCACAACGCGATCGGAAATCGTGTAGTTCGGCACGCGCTCGCGGACGATATATTCGCGGAACGCCGGCCGCTGATCGACCGTGATCCCGCCACCTTCTTCGACCACAACGGTATTGCCGCCGACAACGCCGGTGGTGACGCTGCCTTGCGCCTGCGCCGCGACCGGTGCACTGATCGCGCACGCCATCGCTGCAACGGCAAGGAATCGGTTTCGCATGGCTCACTCCTTCGCGACGATTTTGCTTTGAGGCGGGGTCTCCTTTGAGACGCCGCGAGTGCCGGCTTTTTGCCGATGCACAATGTGGGGCCAATGCATCGCGCGCGCCGATGTTCCGCAAAAAGCGCGGCCATATCCGCGGCAATTTTGAGCAATTTTCGTGGATAGCGGAACCGATTGAACCGTCGAACGTCTCAAATATTGGGCCGTGGTGGCGGGCGGGGGCCGATTCTCGGTCTGACGCGTTTCCTTCATGCGAAACCGGTAACACTTCGCTCGAAAACGCGATGCCAGTACAATACCCGCCTCGATTCGATTTCCTTCCCGAACAAATCTGCTGGAGCTTCCTCAAATGGTCATCACCGCTGCGCATGTCCCTGCCATCGTGGCCCTGATCGCAGGCATTCTGATCCTGGTCATGCCGCGGCTGCTGAACTTCATCGTCGCGATCTACCTGATCTTCGTGGGCTTGGTCGGCATGGGGCTTTTGCGCTGGCTGCATTTGTAGGATCGAAAGCCCGTTCGCAGCTTGCGCCCGACACACCAAAGTGGTGTAAGGCGCCCATCTTCTTGCCCCTCACTCCGGATTGTTGAAAGCCATGGCCAAAGCCGTTGCCAAGTCCAAGAAAGCAGCAGAGAAAAGCGCAGCGAAATCAAAGCCATCCGCCCCGGCCCGCAAGGCCGCTCCGGCGGCGCGAAAGGCGCTGAAGAAGAGCGCGCCAAAGGTGGCGGCGAAGGCTCCGGTCAAGGCTCCCGCCAAGTCTCCTGTTAAGACTCCTGTCAAGGCTGCTGCTAAGGCCCCCGCTAAGCCGGTGGCGAAGTCCGTGACGAAAGCGCCGGCGTCAAAGCCGGCCGTGGCGGCGATCAAGCCCAACAAATGGGTCTTCACCTTCGGCGACGGCAAGGCCGAGGGCAAAGCCGAGATGCGCGATCTGCTCGGCGGCAAGGGCGCCAACCTCGCCGAGATGGCCAATCTGGGCCTGCCGGTGCCGCCCGGCTTCACGATCCCGACCTCGGTCTGCACTTATTTCTACGAGCACGAGAAGACCTATCCAAAAGAGCTGAAGGCGCAGGTTGAGAAGGCGCTCGACTATGTCGGCAAGCTGACCGGCAAGATCTTCGGCGACGCCAAGAACCCGCTTCTGGTCTCGGTCCGCTCCGGCGCCCGCGCCTCGATGCCGGGCATGATGGACACCGTGCTCAACCTGGGGCTGAACGACCAGACCGTGGAGGCGCTGGCCGATCTCTCGGGCGACCGCCGCTTTGCCTATGACAGCTACCGCCGCTTCATCACGATGTATTCGGACGTGGTGCTCGGCTTTGAGCACCATCACTTCGAAGACATCCTCGACGCCTTCAAGGACAGCCAGGGCTATTCGCTGGACACCGACCTGACCGGTGACGACTGGGTCGAGCTGGTCGGCAAATACAAGGAAGCGGTCGAGCGCGAGACTGGCCATCCGTTCCCGCAGGATCCGCACGATCAGCTCTGGGGCGCGATCGGCGCGGTGTTCTCCTCGTGGATGAACGCGCGCGCGGTCACCTACCGCAAGCTGCACGACATTCCGGCGACCTGGGGCACCGCCGTCAACGTGCAGGCGATGGTGTTCGGCAATATGGGCGAGACGTCGGCGACCGGCGTCGCCTTCACCCGCAATCCCTCGACCGGCGAGAGCAAGCTCTACGGCGAATTCCTGATCAACGCGCAGGGCGAGGACGTCGTGGCCGGCATCCGCACGCCGCAGGACATCACCGAGTACGCGCGTCAGGAGAGCGGCTCCGACAAGCCGTCGATGGAAACCGCGATGCCCGACGCGTTCAAGGAGCTAACGCGGATCTACACGCTGCTCGAAAAGCACTACCGCGACATGCAGGACATGGAGTTCACGGTCGAGCAGGGCAAGCTGTGGATGCTGCAGACCCGCGGCGGCAAGCGCACCGCGAAGGCGGCGCTGCGCATCGCCGTCGAGCTCGCCAATGAGGGCCTGATCTCGAAAGAAGATGCGGTGACGCGGATCGATCCGGCCTCGCTCGATCAATTGCTGCACCCAACCATCGATCCGGCGGCGAAGCGCGATATCATCTGCACCGGCCTGCCGGCCTCGCCGGGTGCGGCTTCCGGCGAGATCGTGTTTTCCTCCGACGAAGCGGCCAAGCTGCAGGCTGACGGCCGCAAGGTCATTCTCGTCCGTGTCGAGACTAGCCCGGAAGACATCCACGGCATGCACGCGGCCGAGGGCATCCTGACCACCCGCGGCGGCATGACCTCGCATGCCGCGGTGGTCGCGCGCGGCATGGGCAAGCCCTGCGTCTCCGGCTGCGGCGCCATCCGCGTCGATTACGGCCGCGGCACGATGAGCGTCGGCTCGCGCACCTTCAAGGCAGGCGACGTCATCACCATCGATGGCGGCATCGGCCAGGTGCTGGCCGGGCGCATGCCGATGATCGAGCCGGAGCTGTCCGGCGAGTTCGGCACGCTGATGGGCTGGGCTGACAGCGTGCGCCGGCTGGGCGTCCGCGTCAACGGCGATACCCCCGACGATGCGCGCACTGCGGTGAAGTTCGGTGCCGAGGGCATCGGCCTCTGCCGTACCGAGCACATGTTCTTCGAGGAGACGCGCATCCGCACGGTGCGCGAGATGATCCTGTCGGAAGACGAGCAATCGCGCCGCGCCGCGCTGTCGAAGCTGTTGCCGATGCAGCGCGCCGACTTCGTCGAGCTGTTCGAGATCATGAAGGGCCTCCCCGTCACGATCCGCCTGCTCGATCCGCCGCTGCACGAGTTCCTGCCGCACACCCAGGCCGAGATCGAGGAAGTCGCGCGCGCGATGAACACCGATCCGCGCCGGCTCGCCGATCGCGCCCGCGAACTCGCCGAGTTCAACCCGATGCTCGGCTTCCGTGGCTGCCGTCTTG
The DNA here is from genome assembly GCF_043638955.1 of Bradyrhizobium sp. 31Argb. Classification (NCBI taxonomy): domain Bacteria; kingdom Pseudomonadati; phylum Pseudomonadota; class Alphaproteobacteria; order Hyphomicrobiales; family Nitrobacteraceae; genus Bradyrhizobium; species Bradyrhizobium sp. 31Argb. The sequence continues at coordinate 8,609 of NZ_JBEGDB010000245.1, forward strand.
CGATCGCCTATCCTGAGATCGCCGAAATGCAGGCGCGCGCGATCTTCGAGGCGGCGGTCGAAGCCGGCAAGCGCACCGGCAAGGCTGTCGGGCTCGAGGTGATGGTGCCGCTGATCGCCACCAAGGCCGAGTTCGACCTGGTGAAGGCGCGGATCGACGCCACCGCGCATGCGGTGACGAAGGAGACCGGCGCCAAGCTGACCTACCAGGTCGGCACCATGATCGAGCTGCCGCGCGCCTGCCTGATGGCCGGCAAGGTCGCCGAGACCGCCGAGTTCTTCTCCTTCGGCACCAACGACCTGACCCAGACCACTTACGGCATCAGCCGCGACGACGCCGCGAGCTTCCTTGGCACCTACATCGCCAAGGGTATCCTCGAGATCGATCCCTTCATCTCGGTCGATCGCGACGGCGTTGGCGAGCTGGTCAGGATCGGTGTGGAGCGCGGCCGCAAGACGCGGCCCAACCTGAAGGTCGGCATCTGCGGCGAGCATGGCGGCGATCCCGCCTCCGTCGCGTTCTGCCACGAGGTCGGGCTCGACTATGTCTCCTGCTCGCCCTACCGCGTGCCGATCGCACGGCTGGCCGCGGCCCAAGCCGCGCTCGGCAAGGCGATCGCGAGCCAGGCGTGACGTTCTTCACCTCTCCCGCTTGCGGGGGAGGGAATGCAGCATTGATCGCGGATGCAATTCGATATTCTTCATGCGCTAACTGAGAATGGCCGGGGATTTCCCGGCCATTTTCTTTTGTGCGCGACGTCCGCCGGATGGTCCTGCGAGCGCGCGGGCAAGGAAAGACGCGTTACAGGCGTAACCCAACTTTCCGCGTGCTGAAATCGAACTGTAACCCGCGCTCACAATCCTGTGCCAGTAGAGTGAGGTTTGGTATGGGATGCTTCAGATTGTTTTTGCGTATTCAATTGAGATCAGCGCAGCGACGGCGCGATGGCGGGCGAGCGTCAGGATTGGGGCGTGATGGGAAGTGACCCTTCTATCACGGCTGCTTGTGCTGGTGGCTGTTGCTCTGCTGCCGGCAATAGCGATCCAAGCGTATAATGAATTCGACCTGCGTCGCGCGCGCCAGATCGAGGTGCAGAACCAGGCGCTCAATCTGGCTGAACTTGCCGCCGCGGAGCAACGGCAGATCGTTCAGGGAATTCATCAGGTCCTGATCACGCTGTCGGAGCTTCCGTCGATCAAGGCGAAGGACGGCGAGTCATGCAATGCATATATGGGCGCTATCAAGCAGCGATTCCCGGCTTTCCTCACCGTTGTCGTCACCGATTTGAACGGCATCACGTTCTGCACCCCCGACAATAATCGCAAGCCGGTCGATGTCTCGGGCAGGGCCTATTTCGCCAACTTGCGGAAAACCGGCGCATTCTCCGTCGGCGAGTTCTCGCTAGGCCTGTCATCCGGTCGAAAGGCCATTCAGTTTGCATTGCCTTTCTACGAGCAGGACGGACAGATGGGCGGCGCCATCATCGCAACCCTCAGCCTGGATTGGCTCGCCGACTACATTGCGCGAAAGGGCGCGCCAGTGGGAGCTGCGCTCGGAATCATGGACCGCAACGGGAGGTACCTTGCCCGCTATCCCGACAACGCGCGCTTTGTCGGGCGGACCCTGAGCGAAGGGCATGAACCACACCTTGAGAAATCCGGTGCGGCCGACACCACGGAGCTCGACGGCGTGGAGCGGATCGTCGGCTATGCAGCCCTGCCGGACAGTTCCGGAGGCCTTCTCATCAGCTTCGGCCTGGACAAGGACCAGGCATTCACCGCAATCCAGCACGGCACGCAGCGCGGCGTCTTCCTGATCATCCTGAGTACCGCGCTTGTGCTGATCCTGACATCGTTGGGCGCCCGGCGGTTCATCCGTCGTCCGCTTGGGCAATTGGTCGACGCCGCCAACCGATGGCGGCTCGGCGATTTTACCCGGCGGGTGGACATCCATGGTACTTCCGAAATCGCGCGGGTCGCCGATGCATTCAACACCATGGCCGATGCGCTGGAACACCGCGAGCAGGAATTGTCCGACGCGAGGAAGAAAGCGGAGGAAGCCGCGGCCCGGATCACGATGATCTTCGAGAGCACCACCGACAGCGTGCTGATCATCGATCAGGACTGGCGCCTCACCTATCTCAACGGACCCGCCTGGACAGACCTTGCGGAGGGGCAGGATGTCAGGGGCCTGACGTTGTCGGAGGCGTTTCCAGACGCCGATGACCTCGATATCACCAACCAGATCCTGGAGGTGACATCAACGCAGCGGCCGGCATTTCTCGAAGTGTTCTGTACGCGTCGACAGGTCTGGTACGCGGTCAATGCGTTTCCCTCCAGCCAGGGTCTCGTGATCTTTCTTCGCGACATCACCGATCACAAGCATGCGGTGGAGGCGCGCCGGCTGATCGAGGAGCAATTCCACCAGAGCCAAAAGATGGAGTCGGTCGGTCAGCTCACCGGGGGGATCGCGCACGACTTCAACAATCTGCTCACGGTGGTCTCGAACAGCCTCGACCTCATCGAGGATGCCGCCGACATCGGCAAGGTCCGGCAGTACGCCGCGGCGGCGCGTCGCGCCACCCAGCGAGGGGAGAAGCTGACGTCGCAGCTTCTCGCCTTCTCGCGGCGGCAGATACTCAATCCCAAACTCGTCAACGCGAATCAGCTCATTGCCGAATTCCAGGGTCTGATCCAACAAGCGGTCGGGGGAGGCTGCGAGGTCAGGCTGCGGACCGACGAGCAATTGTGGCTGTGCCATGTCGATCCTTCATCGCTGGAGACCGCTCTTCTCAACCTTGCGCTCAATGGGCGCGATGCGATGCCGGACGGCGGCGTGCTCGAGATCGAGACGCGGAATGTCGAACTCGAGCAGGGGGCCGTGGCCGAGTGTCAGGCAGGACCTTATGTGTGGCTGGCCGTCAAGGATTCCGGCTGCGGGATGCCGCCCGAAGTGCGCGACAGGATCTTCGAGCCCTTCTTCACGACCAAGGAAGTCGGCAAGGGGACCGGGCTTGGCCTCAGCATGGTCTATGGCTTCGTTCGACAGTCCGGCGGGCACGTCACTGTCGAAAGCACGCCGGGAGCAGGGACTACGGTCGCACTCTACCTGCCCAAGGCCGACAAGGCGCCGGAGGCGCCTGTGCAAGAACGGAAGGCACGAGCCGTACCGGGAGGTTCGGAGCGGATCCTCGTCGTCGACGACAATGAGGATCTGCTCGAGGTCACCTCGGCGATGTTGAGCTCGTTCGGCTACGAAGTTGTCTGTGCCCGCAACGGACTTGAGGCCCTGAAGATGTTGAGGAGCGACGAGCACTTCGCGCTCCTGTTCAGCGACATCGTGATGCCGAGCGGCATGAACGGCATCGAGCTGGCGCGCGAAGCGAGACGGCTGTGCAAGGACATCAAGATCCTGCTCACCTCCGGTTATGCCGGAGATGCATTGGAACGGCACCACGCCGTGGACGAGTTTCCGATCATCGAGAAACCCTTCCATGTCGCGGACCTTGCCCGGCGCCTGCAGGCGCTCCTGCACGAAGACTAGGCCGTGTGGACTCTTGGGATTCTCAAATCAGATTGAACGTGATTCAAGGCTTTCTTTTAGGAGGAAGCCT
>NZ_JBEGDB010000246.1:0-12205 GCF_043638955.1 Bradyrhizobium sp. 31Argb
CCACAAAATGCTCCAGGCCAGATGGAACAACGACTTCCTTCTCCGCGCCCTCGCCCATATGCGATAGCCCTACCTTTTCAAGGGGAGGTGAAGGAAGCGCGGAGTGCGGTCAACTGCGCTTCGAACCTTCGCTGGTCAGAGAGCGCCAGTGGAGCGCTCACGCATATTGCTTGTCTTGCTGACGGCTCTCCACCATGGGATTGAGCTCGTTCAGGACGACGCCGACCAGCTTGCGCTCCGCGCCACCGAGCGCGGTGAGGATGTCTTCCATGCAGTCGTTGATATCGAGATGGACCGGCAGCACGGCGAGGAGGCCGTCGGCGAGATCGAAGAGCTTGCGATCAGCCGCGCTCCACGGCACCGCCGGCCCGTCGAGAATGATGAGATCGTAACCGCCGACGGATCGCGCCTGCGCGACCGACTTGCGGATGGCTTCCGCCGCTCTGGCGTCTCCGCCTTCGATGACGGGCAGGATGGAAATTCCGTTCGCCGTGTTGATGGCGCGCGTTGCCTTGCTGCCGATGCTGAGCCAGCCGAGGCGGCCGGCCTCGCGCTTGCCAAGCCGGACGACCTTGCCCGACAATTCGCGCTTCTGATGATCGGCATCGATCATCAGCACCTTGGCGCCGTCGCGTGCGGCCGAGAGCGCGACGTTCAACGCCACCACGCTGCGGTCGATGGATGAACCCGCGCCGATCACGGCCATGACTGGCGTTCCGGTCGCGGGCGCGTACTTCTTGAGCGTCGCGCACATGTCGCGGATGGCGCCGAGGAAGGTCATCAGCGGAAAGCCCGCGCGCAATGTCGGCCAACCCAGCCGCGTGACGTCGGCGACCTGGCCGCCGGTGAGGATGCCGCCCAGCGTGCGCATCACGTCTGATTCCTGCAGCCGAGCAATCACCGGCTTCTCAATGACGCTGACGGCCGCTTGCGGTGCCGGCTTTCCGAGGACCGGCTGTTTCGCCGGCGCCGCTGTCGTCTGCTTCTCGGGCGAGGTCGACTTGCTCGGCCGAATCGGGTCGGCGCCGGGCGCAAGCTGGTCGACGGCGATGATCCAGGCCGCGGCCGCGAGCCCGCCGAGCACGAAGCCGATCATGGCGAGCAGGCTCATCGCCGGCGGGAAGGTGCGCCGCTGCGGCACGGTGGCTTCGCCGATCACGCGCGCGCTCGAGGTGTTCAGGCTCTCCTGTTCCTCCGTCTCGCGCGAGCGCTTGAGGAAGGACTGGTAGACGTCGCGGCTCGCCTCGACATCGCGCTCGAGTTCGCGCAGGCGCACCGAGGCCTGGCTCATCTGCACGCTCTGGCGCTTCTGCGCGTCCAGCGCCTTGTTCAGTGATGCCTCATAGTCGCGGGCGCGGGTCAAATCGTTCTTCGCGGCCTGCGCGAAGCGCTCGATCTCTTCCCTGATGGTACGGCGGAGATCCTCGACCTGCTGCTCGACCTGCCGGAGCGCCGGATGCCGCGGGCCCAGTTCGCTCTGCAGTTCGGCCTGCCGCTTTTTGGCATCAGCATATTGCGCGCGCAGGTTAGCGATGGTCGGCGACTGCAGCGCCTCGGGGATCGCGCCGGGGTCGCTCGAATTGCGCCGGCTGGCCTCGATCTGGTCGTACTTCGCCTGCGCATCGAGCGTCAGTGCCCGCGCGGCGGCGAGCCGCTGGTTGCTGGCGGAAAGCTGCTGGTCGGCGATCAGCGTGTCCTGGGTGCCGACGAAATTGTTCTGCGCCTTGTAGACGGCAAGCACGTTCTCGGCGTTGCGCAGCCGTTCCTGCAATTCCTTCAGTCGCCCCGAGAGATCCCTGGTGGCGCGCCGGGCGGCGGCGGCCTGCGATTGCTTGGATTCGGCGAGGTAGGCAGTCGAAAGCGCGTTGGCGAGCATCGCCGCCTTGGCTGGCTCATAGGACCAGACGTCGATGTCGACGACGAAGGTGCGGTCGGTCTTGCGCACATTGATGTGACGACTGAGGGCGTCCAGCGCGCTCATCGTCGCCTGGTGCTGCTGTTCTGCCGTTGGACGCTGCTCGATCCCGACCAGGCCGAGCAGCGCGCCGAGGAGGCTCTTGCCATCGCCGCCGCCGCCGAATTCCGGGTCCTTGTCGAGATTGGTGTTCTTGATGACCTGCAACAGCACGCTGTTGGAGGTGATCACCCGCGCCTCGCTGTCGACCACCATCGCGAGACCCGAAACGTCTTGCGCGCGCGGGGTCAGTTCGCGCTCGACGAGCTGCAATTCGCGCGGGTCGACATAGAGCTGCGCGGTTGCGGCGTACTTCGGCGTCAGGCTCTTGCCGATCGCAACCGCGATGCAGGCGCAGAGCAGCGCGGCAGCCGCGATCGCAGCCTTGCGACGCCACAGCAGCAGGACCAGGTCGACCACGTTGAAGCCCTGGCTTCGGCGCGGCTCGCCGGCGCCCTGGCTCTTGGCCTGGCTGTTTATCGGCTGGTCGTAATCAAGCATCGACCCCAGCTTCCATTCCAAACGCCGCACACATCGGCTGAGGGGTTACTCTTCGGGCTGTGCGATGTGCGAGAGCGGACCGCGCGGCAACAACGCAGCAGTAAAAATTAACCATAGTCCTTGAGGGACTATTCACTGAAAAGGCAAACAAAGCGTTTAAGCGCTCGCGCATCGGAACGCCTCCGCCATGGTGAGCGCCGGAATATTCCGCTTCGCCGCCGTTTCCAGCGCGTGGTTCAGGAGCCCCGGCGAGCAGCCATACAGGCTGGGCCGGGTGGCAACGTCGTGGCTGTAGAAAATTAACCAGCCGTTATGGATTTGCGCCTCGTCGAAGGCCCGCTCGATTGCATCGCGATCCATCTGGCGATCGATCAGCGGCATCGCGCGCAGGAACTGCAGGTCGACATTGCCGAAGTTCACGCCCTCCACGATCGAGCGGCAGGTCGCAAACCTGGACTTGAGCAGGTATTTGTGCGCGAACGAGCCGTAGCCGAACGGATAGGCGAAGGTTTCGATCTGCATCGACGGATCGAGCAAGTCGAAGTAGCGGCGGTTGCAGGCGATGTCGCCGGCAAGCGAGCTGACATCGAGATCGCTGGTGCGGCGGTGCGAAAAGGTGTGGCAGCCGATCTCGTGGCCGCGGCGATGCAGCGACAGCACGTCGTCATCGTTGCCTGACGTCCAGTTCGCCGTGTCGACGCCGACCAGGCCGCCCGACACATAGAACGTGCCGCGGGCGCCATGGGCCTCCAGCATGTCGGCGCCAGATGTCACCGCGCTCTTCGACAGGTCGTCGAAGGTGAAGCTGACCATCGGCGTGGCATTGCGCAGCCGGACCCGATCGACCGGCAGATGCATCGCCAGCCGGTGGCTGACCTTCACGACGGCTTCGGACCACAGCGCGTGCATCTTCTCACAGTTTCCGCAGGATCACATGATAGTCGCCGTGCCGCACGTCGGTCTTGCCGGGCAGGAAGAAGTTCATCGCCTTCGCGGTGGCGTCGACCAGCGCGGCGAGCAGGGGCTTGCGCAGGCGCATCTCCGGATAGCGCGGGCTCTCATAGACCTTGCGGTAGATCACCTGCAGGCCGTGCGCCCTGGCGAAAGCTTCGAGCTTGCCCAGCGTGACCAGCGGATGGAAATGGGTCGGGAACGGCGCCTCGCCCGGCAGGCCGGCCTTCTTGTCGCCGCGCACATAGCGATAGAACCAGACGTGGAACCAATGCGGTGAATACTTCGTCACCACGCCGGAGAGCGACTTCGGATTCGGTGCGCCGATCAGGATCAAGCCGTTCGGCTTGATCGCCTCGCAGAAACCGCTGAGCGCGGCCTCGACATCGGGCACGTGCTCGATAACGTTGTAGCAGACGATGAAATCGAAGCTTTTCGGTGCGAAACGGTAGGTCTGAATGTCGCCCAGGATCGTTGCCTGCGCGTACTGATTGTTTTTGACCTGATCCTCGTCGATGTCGACCACGGTGATGTGGCTGCGGCGCAGCACCTTGAGCGGCAGGAAGCTGGTCGAGCCGCCGCCGGCCTCGTAGATCGCGAGCGGGCCCGCCGGCAGCGTTGCCTCCAGGATGCTGTGCACGGTGAGGAGGCTCTGCCGCGCCTCGCCCGGCGGCAGGTCGAGCAGCGACTGCGGATGCGCGGCCGGCCCCGCCGTGTCGACATTGGCGAGCGTTGCATGGATGGCACCGAAAGTAAGGATGTCGGTCATTGGCTGTTATCCAATATTGCTGCTTGCGAATTTTGCTCTGAAGGCCGTGAAGCTGTGTTTCAGCCGGCCGCGAATCCTTGCGATGTCGAACAGCCAGGCCAGAACGCCGTAGGTGAGGATGCCAACCACCGCCAGCACGATGCAGGCGGCGAGATCCGGAATATGCAGGATGCGATCGAGTGCGGCGACCGTCAGCGCCATCGCGAGTGCGGCGATCAGGACCAGCGCCAGCCGGCCAAGCGGCAGCGGAACGCGGAAGGCATAACGGGTCAGCACCAGCGCACAGGCAAAGCCGATGATGTCGGCGCCGAGCCGCGCCCAGGCCGCGCCGACGGCACCGTAGTGGCTAACCAGCAGATAGGACAGGATCACATTGGCCGCGATCAGCGAGGCGGTGTTGACGAGATAGAAGCCGTTGCGGCCCGACAGCAGGAAGCTCGCGTGCAGATACTGCTGCGTCAAGACCTGGAACACCACGGCGACCGCGATCACAGGCATGATTTCCGCCGCGAGCTCGCGGAAGTCAGGGCCGAGGATGATGTTGGCGACATGCCCGGAGACCACGGCAAAGCCGAGCGAAGCCGGAAGCGTAACTGATAGCAATAGCTCGAGACATTCGGCGAGATGCGAGCGCACCGCGCCATCACCCTGCTTGGCGTGGATCTGGACGGCGAGCGGAAAGAACGCTGCCGCCATGCTCATCGCCGGCATCATCAGCGTCTGCCTGACGAGGTCGAGCGAGGCGACATATCGGCCAGCATCGGCCGCGCCGACGAGGTTGGCGATCATGAAACGGTCGGTGATGCTGGCGATCGCAAGCAGGGTCAGCGACAGCGTCAGCGGCAGGCCGGTCTTGGCCACGGCCATGAGACCAGTACGGTCGAAGCTGACATGCGTGCCACGCCAGGCGGTGCGCGACTGCACGAGCACTGCGAGCAGATAGGCGAGGGCGGAGGAAAGCAACAGCCAGAAGCCGTTCGGCCTCACCAGCGCGACGACGACGCCGAGTGTGAGCACGGAGACGGCGCGCACCAGCGTCGCCTTCATCACCGAAAGCGCCATCAGCCGCGCGCGAACCAGGTCCTGCGTCAGTTCGAACAGGCCGATCGCGACCGAGAGCGCCACCGTGGCGAACGCCGCGGTGTTGTCCAGGCCGGCGAGCCGGGCGAGCACATAGGCGATCGGTGCCGTCAGGCAGCAAATGATATAGCCTGACAGTACAAGTTCGCGGACGTCGGTGCCGTCGTTGCGGGCGTGCCCGCTCAGGATCAGATTTCGGAACCAGCCGACCAGGAACACGCTGATCACGGAAGCGAAGCCGATGCCGAGCAAATAGACGCCGTAATCATGCGGCGAGAACAGCCGCGTGAAAACGAACACGCTGAGCAGCCCCAGCAGCGCTGAGAGGATGTTGGCGGTCAGGTTGATGCTGGCTTGCCCGATCAGCATAACGCCGCAAACTCCGTGCGTTTGCCGCTGCCGGTGAGCGAAAGGATTTCGTTGCTCTCGGCGATCGCAGCGCGGATGGTCTCGACCGGCGTGCCGGAGAAGGATGCGATCGAGAACGCGACGTCGTCCTTGTTGGCGCGACGCAAGAGATCCTGCAACTCGCTTTTGCTGAGCCTCGGATCGTCCCAATAGCTGACGCAGGGGGTGTCCGGGACAGCGGCATGCCGCAGCGAGGCCGCGGCATCGTTCTGCACGAAATAGCCGTACAGCATGTATTCGGAGAATTCGCGGGTCTTGCACAGCGCGTCGATCCAGTCGAGGCCGGTGACGGTCTCGATGCGCTCGGCCAGGGCTCGGGTGGTCTGCTTGTCCCAGAAGATGATGTGCCCGATGAAATCGTCGGCCGGGAACGGCGGCGTCGGCAGCCCCAGCAGCTCATGGGTGGTCACGAGCCAGCGTGAATGTCGCGGCTGGTCCGCCGTCACTACATTCGACATGGTCAGCATCGGGATCGCGTTTGGATATTCGAACCGTGTCAGGTCGAAGTCGCGGAAGAACACGATGTCGGAATCCAGGATGCAAAAGCGCTGGTGAGGCAGTCCGATGGTGGCGGCGATCTTGAGGATCTGCTGCACATGCCATCCGTTCACCGGTTTGGCCCGCAGCGACCACCAGAACTGGCGCCGGCGGCGCTGGATGATGCGTGGCAGCGGCCGCAGCCACCCGGGCAGGAAGGTCGAGGCCGGGATGACGACGCGACGCTCGCCGGCAAGCGGCGCGAACAGCGGCAGGTCGCAATCGGGAACCAAGAGATAATGCTTGGAGAACGAGGTAACGTGCCGGTCCACGCTCTCACAAAGCAAGGTGCAGATCTCCAGGTCGCGCCCGTAAGTCGGGGTTAACAACGCAACTGGGTCCATCTCATAGATCTCTCTGGCGATCGCGTTCACGGTTGTCGCTTTCCAAGCCGCCGTTCGTCCTCGGCGAACCTTTCAGCAAGATCGATGCCGAACCGGCGCATTGGCCGCGGCTGGGATCGTCGTTGGTTAATTTTGTTTGCGGCTGACGATCGCTGCGCTGCTGACGGCGCGAAGTAACCATAAGAAGCCGTGTTTCGTGTCCGTCTGCGCGGCTTGCCCGGATATTGCAGAGCCGGATCCGCGCATCGCCGATGCAGTTCGGCGCGGGTATGAGTGCATGTGGGATTACGGGATTTCCGGGCGGGATCGCGCCGCGGGTGATACCAAGGCTGTGCCGCCAGTTGGTTTCGGCACAACCGTTCCGTCCGCGGTGTCCGCTTTTGAAACGGTGGGCAAGAGATTGGCGCCATTCTTTTGCAAATTCGCGAGGAGGGCAGATGGCTCGAACTGAACGATTGAGCCGGCGCCGGTTCGTCGGCGGGATGCTGACGGCCTCGGCCGGCGCAGTTCTCGGCGGCGCCACCCCTGCGCGGGACGCCGCCGGCGCAGCCTCCCGTCTCGGCGCCGATCCCGCGCGGTTTGCCGGCGCCTTTGTGGACTGGGGATCCGACGGCCGCGAGCACATGCTGCAGGCCTGGGAGAAATGGCTGAAGCAGAAGCCGTCATCCGTGCTCGGTGTGGACTTCTACGGCCAATCGACCTGGGAAGATTTTCGAAAAGTGGATTGGGTGCCGGGCATCTGGAGACGGCTTAATCCAAAACGGAACGTGGTCTGGTCGATGCCGCTGACGATCACGGGAACGCCGCTGGTCGATGTCGCGGATGGTCTGCATGATTCCGAGTTCGAGGCGGCGGCCCGCGCGATCTCCGATGCGCAGCCGCGCGCGATCATCCGGCTCGGCTGGGAGATGAACCTCTCGCAGATGGGCTGGTTCGCAAAGGGCCAGGAAGCCGACTACATCAGGGCGTTCCGGCGCGTGACGGAGATCTTCCGCCGTGCGTCCAGCGAGTTCAAGTTCGACTGGTGTCCCGGCTGGGGGGCGCAGGAGATGCCGGCCGATCTCGCCTATCCCGGCGATGATGTCGTCGACTATATCGGGCTCGACGTCTACGACTTCAAATCGGAAGGCTCGGTGGAGGAGCGCTGGCAGACGCTTTATCTCAAGGCGCCTTTCGGTCTCGAATGGCATCGCGATTTCGCCGCGCGCCACGGCAAGCGCATGAGCTTTCCGGAGTGGGGCGTCGGCCACGCCGGCGACAATCCTTACTTTATCCAGAAAATGCACGACTGGTTTGTGGAGAACCGCGACAGCATCGCTTATGCGGCCTACTTCAATGTCGACGGCCTATGGCCGACGCAGATCGACACCGGCCGCTTCCCGGAATCGGAAAAGCTGTTCCGAAAGCTGTTCGCAGCCAAGTGACCTCGTAGCCCGGGTGAAGCGAAGCGCAACCCGGGACAACTGCATCAGCGATTACGAGCGGCCAGGGGTTACGCTGCCGCTTCACCCGGGCTGCGGTTGCTGTTGACCTCGTTCGCCTGCGCCTTCATTCCCGTCAGCAGGGTCAGGCCCATCTTGAGCTTGTCCTGCAGCGTGCGCTGGGCGAGGCAGGTGAAGAGACAGAGCTTGTCGCAGGCCACGGTTTCCTTGCGGCGCATGCGCGCTTCCTCGCTGTACCAGATCTCGCGCGCGGTCTGGGTGCGCACGTTGCCGATCGGCTTGAAGAACCAGCAGACCTCGAGGCGGCCGTCGGAGCGGATGAAATAGTTGCGCATGCCGACCCGGCAGGGCATGACCTCCGGCGGCGCCTTCTCGCGGCGGAAATGATTGGGCCAGGCGTTCAGCACGGCCTCGCCATTGAGGATCGGCGCGCCCCGGCGCTTCAGCCGCAGCAACTCGTCGCGAACCGCGATCAGATCATCCATCTCGCGTTCGCCGATCCACAATTCGTCCTCGACCTCCTGCGTGCCCATCTCGACGGGCTGGAAGCTCAGCGCGGTGGCGCCGATCTGCTGGATCCAGTCGACCATCTGCGGGAGCTGGCGGAAGTTCAGTCTGTGCACGACTGGTTTGATGATGATCGGAAAATCCAATCCTTCGGCGCGGCGCTTCTCGGAGACGTTCCGGATCCCCTGCACGATGTCGTTCAGCGAGTTTTCGACGCCGCGCGAATAGTTGTGGATATTCGGATCGCGCGAATCGATCGAGATGTTGATGTTGAAGGGATGTGCTTCGACCGTCCGCGCGACGATCTTCTTGTTCAGATAGGCGCCGCCATTGGTGGTCACGCCCCAATGGATGTCGTTGTCGCGGCAGAACCGGACGAGGTCGAGGAAACCCTTCTTGATATAGGGCTCACCGCCGGCGAATTCGACATGATAGGCGCCGATGAATTCCTTCAGGCTCGAGAGCGCGCGCTGCCATTCCTCGATCGACATTTCCTCGCGGTAGTTCGGGCGGCGCCAATAATCGCAATAACGGCACTTGTAGTTGCAGCGCTCGACGACCTCCGCGAAGATCGCGGCCGGCCGGGTGACATCGCGGCCGGTGCGCAGATAGAGTTCTTCCGACAGCGCGTTGCGGACATGTTTTGTGCCCAGCGAAACGAGGTCTAGCGCTTTCAAGGTGAAACCTCAGACGTTTGCGAGTGTTGTTACGGTCTCGGTCGATTTCTTTGTCGTCCCGAGGAACAGCAAATCGAATGCCAGTGGGGATGAAGGCTCTTCGTGCCGGCGCTCTCGACGGTGTTTAACCTTAACGAATTGCTGCCAACGCGCGCGCCATCGCGCGCTCGTCAATGCTCATCGAATGGCAGTGGAGCGGAAAGCGCGCGAAATGCCCTCCGATTAACCCTCGCAAGAGATCGTCGCCGCGCCGCGCGTGGCTGGATCGGATTTTGCCATGACCTGGCCATACCCTGCGAATCGCTTTCGTGCGGCTCCGCCCATCAACGATTTCGGGACGATTGCGTCCCATGATGGTGGCGTGACCCGTTCTGGGACGGCGTGTCGCGGACTGGGATTGAAGCCATGAACAAGATGTCGATTGCGACCGAGTTTCTTGTAACGGACCGCGCCTGGGTCGCGGCCTCGCCCGGGCTCGACTGCTCCGTCGAGACGGTAGTCTGCATCCCGAGCTTCCGCCGGCCGCAGCATCTGCGGCTGACGCTGGAATCGGTCGCCGCGCAGCGCACCGCGCGCCGCTTTGCGGTCGTGGTGGTCGAGAACGACGCGGCCAATTGTGAAAGCGCACCGGTGGCCGCGGAATTCCTGGCGTCTGGAAAGCTGAATGGCCTTTGCCTCGTCGAGCCGCGGCAGGGTAACTGCCACGCCATCAACGCAGCGTTCGAGACGGCGCTCGCAACCTTCCCGCAAGCCGCGAACTTCCTGATGATTGACGACGACGAGATCGCCTCGCCGGATTGGCTCGAGCGCATGATCGAGGCCGCCGAGACGACCGGGGCGGACGTGATCGGCGGGCCGGTCTGGCCGAATTTCGACGACGAGCGCAAGCGCGGCCTGAAGCGTCATCCGGCATTTGCGCCGGCCTATCATAGCAGCGGGCCGGTGCCCGTGATCTATGGCTGCGGCAATTGCCTGATCCGGCGCCAGGTGTTCGCTGGCCTCGGCAGCCCCGCGTTCGATTTGCGCTTCAATTTCCTAGGTGGCGGCGACCATGATTTCTTTGCACGCTCCCGCCGTGCGGGCTTCCGATTCTACTGGGCGACGGAAGCGGCCATCTCGGAGACGGTGCCGCGGAGCCGGACCAAGCTCGGCTGGATTGTGCGGCGCGGCCTGCGGATCGGGGCGATCAACTATCACATCGAGCGCAAGGGCGCGCAGTCGACGTGGTCGCGTGCCGCTGTGATGGCCAAGATGTTCGGCCTGGTGCCGTTCTCGCTATTCCGCGCCACGCGCATCGTCTTGAGGGAACGGAAGGCCATCATCGCCATGCATCCGATGATGGTGGCCGTCGGCAGCGCGCTTGCGGTGCTCGGCATCGAGCCGCAACCCTACGCCGCGGCGAAGATCGTTTCGTGACCGAGTTTCTCATCACGTCCGAAGCCCGGGCCGTCTTCGCCGATGTGTGGCGGCGGCCGGTGATGGATTTCGTCCGCGCCGCGGTCTTCATCGGCATCCTGCTGCTGGTGTGGATTTCGCTGCATCCGTTCGACGATCTCAGCGACATGCGCGTCGGAGAGGTGACCTCCGGCAAGGAGGCCGTGCTCTACGCGCTGTTCGGCCTGCTCATGGTGCTGATGCTCGTGTTGACCATGCGCGACAACATGCCGGCGTTGGCGTCGCTGCTGACCCCGGCCTATGTGCTGTTCGGGACCTGGCTTTGCCTGACGGTCGTACTGTCGTTCGATCCGGCCACCTCGAGTCGCCGCTTTGCGCTCTCGGTATTCGTCGTGGTGGTGACGGCGACGGTGATGCTGTTGCCGAAGTCGCAGAGCGAGTTGATGCGGTGGTTCAGCATCGCCGCGCTGGTCTTGCTCGCGACCTGCTATCTCGGGATCTTGCTGGCTCCGAACCTGTCGATCCATCTGGCGACCGACCCGCAGGAGCCGGCGCTCGCCGGCAATTGGCGTGGCGCGTTCGGGCACAAGAACGTCGCCGCTGCGATAATGGCGATGACGATGTTCCTCGGCGTCTACTTCATCCGTGCCGGCGGATGGATCTCCGGCGTCATCGTCATAGCGCTCTCGGCCCTGTTCCTGGTCTATTCCGCGGGCAAGAGCTCGATCTCGCTTTGCCTGGCCGTGCTGCTGCTGACCTCGCTGACGTCGGTCGTTCGTTCCTTCTGGGGACGCGCATTGATGTTGCTGCTGCCGCTCATCGTGCTCAACCTGTTCAGCGTCGGCACGGTGCTGAGCGACACGCTCGCGTCGATCGCAAAGCTCCTGCCGCTGGATACGAGCTTCACCGGCCGCTCCGACATCTGGGTCTTTGCCGTCGATTCGCTGCATCAGCGGCTCCTGACCGGCTATGGTTTCGAAGCCTTCTGGGGCAGCAATGCGATCACGAATCTGAAGGAAGGCAAGGAATGGGCAGGCTATGCCTCGCACAGCCATAACGGTTATCTCGACACCGCGCTCGGCACCGGCCTGCCGGGTCTTGTGTTCCTGATCGCCGCTGTTGTCGTCAAGCCGCTGCGCGATTTCCAGGCCGCCGACGAGGACGGCAATGACGGCCCGCTGTCGATGATGTTCCTGCGGATATGGCTGTTCGGCCTCTATCTGTCGTCGATGGAGAGCTTCTTCCTCGACCGCGCCGATCCGATCTGGGCGACGTTCCTGATCGCCGTGTTCGGCCTGCACTATCTCGCGCGGTTCCGTTTGCGGGCATAGATGACGGCCGCCACCGTCGTTGCCACATCGCGCCACCAGCCGGTGAAATCGAATGGCGCCTGCGGCGGTGGTCGTTTCGCCGCGGCCAGGATCGCATCCGCATAGACCTCGCCTGCCGATCCACGCGGAACCGGCACGATCGCGCCGCGATCGATCAACTGCCTGAAGCGCGGATGATGGTCGAACTCGTCCGCTAGCGCGGGGCCGGTCGCGACCAGCGGCCGGCCCGCTTGCGGTGTGCCGAGTATGAACGACAGCTTGGAGGTGGAAGTCCTCTATCCAGCCTGATGACGGCGAAGGATTAGCGAA
>NZ_JBEGDB010000247.1:0-12201 GCF_043638955.1 Bradyrhizobium sp. 31Argb
ACGCAACCTCGGACCGGCCGACAGTCGGAGCTACATCCGTCAAGCGAAAGTAACATCCTCAGGTGAGGCAATACGCCGCGCAGGATTCGACGCCGATGATCCTGTTCATCGGGCAGGTTGCCCGCGGCATGCTGGGACGCGAGGCATGGCAGGAAGTCGATTTCCGTCAGATGTTCGGCGGCATGGCGAAGTGGGTCGTGGAGATAGACCGCGCCGAGCGCATCCCGGAATTGGTCAGCCGCGCCTTTCATGTCGCGGTCTCGGGACGCCCGGGGCCGGTCGTGGTCTCGCTGCCGGAGGATATGCTGGCCGAGGAGGTCGTGGCTGCGGATGCGAGGCCGTTTCGGCGGGCTGCGGCGCATCCGAGCGCTGATCAGCTCTCGCGCCTTGTTGAGATGATAGCGGACGCCGAGCGGCCGGTTGTCATCGTCGGTGGTGGCGGGTGGAATGCGCGAGCTTGCGAGGACCTCAAGACATTCATCGAGATCTTCGATCTGCCTGTTGTTGCTGGCTTCCGCCGGCAGGATATTTTGGATAACCGCCATCCAAACTACATCGGCCATGCCGGGCTTGGTCCAAGTGCGGCATTGGTCCGGCGCATTCGCAGCGCTGATCTCATCATCGCGATCGGCGGACGTCTCGGCGAGACGACGACGTCCGGATACACCTTGTTCGAAGTGCCCCGGCCATCGCAGCGCTTCGTTCACGTGCATACCGATCCGAACGAGCTGGGCCGTGTCTATCAAGCTGATCTCCTGGTCAACGCGGGCATGCCGGAGTTTGCCGCGGCCGTCGCGCGACTGCGGCCGCCCGGCGGATCGCAGGCAAACAGGGGCGGGCTGCGGAAGGCCTGGGTTGCGGCAGGCCGTGCCGAATTCATCTCCGACCAGACGCCGGGATCAATGCCGGGCCCGGTTGATCTGGGCGCAGTGATGCTGCACTTGCGCGAGGTGCTCCCGGCGGACGCGATCATCTCGAATGGTGCCGGCAACTATGCCATCTGGGTGCACAAATTTCATCGCTACGGCGGCTTCAGGACCCAGCTTGCGCCGACGTCTGGATCGATGGGTTATGGCCTGCCGGCGGCGATTGCCGCCAAGCTGGCTCATCCCGAACGCACCGCTCTCTGCTTTGCGGGCGACGGCTGCTTTCTGATGAGCGCGAACGAGCTCGCTACGGCGGCGCAGTATGGGCTCGGCGTCATCGCGATTGTCGTCAACAATGGCATGTACGGCTCGATCCGCATGCACCAGGAGAAGGAATATCCCGGACGGGTGCATGCAACGGCGCTGGATAATCCGGATTTCGTCGCGCTCGCGCGGGCCTTTGGCGGTTATGGTGAGCTGGTCCTCAAGACCAATGACTTTGCCGCGGCGTTTGCGCGGGCCAGGGCCTTCGCCGATGAAAAACGTAAGCCCGCCATATTGGAGCTCAGGATCGATCCCGAAGCGATCACGCCCACCGCAACGCTCACGCAATTGCGCGAGCGCGCGCTGGCCGCACGAGATGCTGCTCTGTAACGACGATGGCTTGCCGTGGGTGCCTCTCGCATTGACAGATCATCCGGCCTATGCTGACGGGAAACGAAGCAACAACTACGTCTGAAGGGAGGCCTGGATGTCGACAGCTCTGCGCATTGCTTATGGCGCCTTCGGAAGGGTCGCGCTACTGGATATGGATCGTTCGCTGGTGCGTCACGCGCATCCGCATTGCCATGTCCTGCTGAAGGTCGAAGGCGCCGATACACAGTTCCTGGTGGGAGATCGGGTTTATCCGCTGACGGACACCGGCGCTGTGCTCGTCGACGGCTGGAAGCCGCACGCCTACGTTCACGATCCCGCGCGGCCGCGGGCCCTTATTCTGGCGCTTTATATCGAACCTCAATGGTTGAAGGAGTTTCGGCCCGGCTGGGCCGCAAGCGGCGCGCCAGGTTTCTTCGATCAGCCTTCTGGTGAGGTTTCGCCGCGGATCCGCCAGCTTACGATGCAGCTTGCCACCGAGATGATGGCGCACCCGGGTTGCGTGCGCGACCATGAGCAGACCCTCTCGGACCTGATGATCGCGGTGATCGAGCGCTTTACGCCGTGGCGCAGCTTTCCCAATTCAATCCGCGGCATGAATGCGATGACCTGCGACTGGCGAATCCGGCGCGCTACGGAAGTCATTCGCGCGCAGGAGGGATCCCGCGCCAATGTCGATCAGTTCGCGAAGGGAGCAGGGCTGTCACGCGCACAATTCTTCCGCCTGTTTGAATCGTCGCTCGGGGTTTCGCCGAAGATCTATCTGAACGTGGTGCGCATGGAGCGGGCGCTCGAGGCCGTGATCCACCAGGACACGTCGGTCACCGATCTCAGTGAGCGCTTCGGCTTTCCGGAGCCTGCGCATTTTACCCGCTTCTTTCGCGATCATGCCGGCGTCAGTCCGCGCGAATTTCGCAACGTCTCGCGCCTTGCAAGTTGATATTGCGGTGCACACTTTCAAATGAGACGATTTGGTAGGTCGTGAGATCGGGCGGTATGGCCCGCATGGCTGACATTCTGACAACTGCTCCACGCCGCGTCGGAGAGCGCAGTGGAGAGGAGCGTCGGAATGGCGGAGGCCGCGGTTCAATCCGCATCATCTGTCGATCAGAACACGGCTGAAGACCGGCCTTGGGTCGGCCGTTCGATCGAACGCGTCGAGGATGCCGCACTGCTCACCGGCCGCGGGCGCTTCATCGACGATCTCGGCACGCCGCCGGGCACGCTGCATGCTGCCATCCTGCGCTCCCCACATGCCCATGCCGATATTGTCTCTGTTGACGCCGAGGCGGCGCGGCATGCGCCGGGCGCCGCCGCTGTCCTCACCGGCGAGCAGGTCAAGGCGCTGACGTCGAGCCTCGTCGTTGGCGTGAAGGCGCCGGTGGAATGCTGGCCGATCGCGATCGAGCGGGTTCGCTATGTCGGCGAGCCCGTCGCCGTGGTCATCGCGAGCGATCGCGCCCGAGCGGAAGATGCGATCGAACTGATCAATGTCGAGTACCAGCCGCGCGCTGCGGTGGTCGATCCGTTGGCGGCGCTCGCAGCCGATGCGCCTGTCCTGCACGATGGCTTTCCCGGCAATCTTGCCAGCGATCGCAGTTTTTCCTACGGCAATCCCGAGCAGGCGTTTGCCGAAGCAACGCATCGCTTTTCAATCGACATCCGCTATCCGCGCAACTCCTGCACGCCGATCGAAACCTATGGTGTCATTGCCACCTATGATGCGGCTGAGAATGCCTTTGACATCCTCGCCAATTTCCAGGGCCCTTTCAGCATTCACACCGTGATTTCGCGTGCGCTGAAGGTACCGGGCAATCGGCTGCGGCTGCGCACCCCGCCGGATTCCGGCGGCAGCTTCGGTGTCAAGCAGGGCATCTTTCCCTACATCGTCTTGATCAGCGCGGCCTCTCGCGCCGTCGGGCGCCCCGTGAAGTGGATCGAGGATCGGCTGGAGCATCTGACGGCCTCGGTCTCGGCGACCAACCGCGCCACGACGCTTTCAGTTGCGGTCACCGCTGATGGCAAGATCCTCGCGCTCGATTGGGACCAGGTCGAGGATTGCGGCGCCCATCTGCGCGCGCCCGAGCCCGCAACGCTCTACCGCATGCACGGCAATCTCACCGGCGCCTACGATATCCGCCATGTGAGAGTGCGCAACCGCGTCGTCGTCACCAACAAGACGCCGACCGGCCTCAACCGAGGCTTTGGCGGACCGCAAGTCTACTTCGCGCTCGAGCGCCTGGTGCAGCGGATCGCGATCGGGCTGCGCCTTGATCCGCTCGATGTCATCAAGCGCAATCTCGTTCCGGCCGACGCCTTCCCTTATCGCACAGCGACCGGCGCGCTGCTGGACTCCGGCAACTATCAGGAGGCGATCGCCAGGGCTGTCGAGCACGGACAACTCGCAGAACTGAGGACGCGACGCGATGAGGCGCGAGCGCAAGGCCGCCTTTATGGCATCGGCTTTACGGCGGTCGTTGAGCCCAGCGTCTCCAACATGGGTTACATCACGACCGTGCTTACGGCGGCGGAACGTCGCAAGGCCGGGCCGAAGAATGGCGCGCAGGCAACCGCAACGGTCGCGCTTGATCCCGTCGGGGGCGTCACGGTCCATGTCGCCTCCGTGCCGCAGGGGCAGGGCCATCGCACGGTGCTGTCGCAGGTGGTGGCCGACGTGTTCGGCCTCAAGCCGCAGGACGTTCGCGTCAACACCGAAATCGATACCGCTAAGGATGCCTGGTCGATCGCCTCCGGAAACTATGCGAGCCGGTTTGCCGCCGCTGTGGCCGGCACCGCCAAGCTGGCGGCTGAGCGGATCGCGGCCCGTCTTGCGCGCGTCGCCGCGAGCCAACTGAATGTTGAGTCGGCAGATATCGTGTTCGCGGGCGGCTTCGTCGCGTCGAAGCACAATCTGGAGAACCGCGTTGCTTTTTCCAGAGTCGCGGCGCTCTGCCATTGGTCGCCGGGCTCATTGCCTGATGATGCCGGCCAGACCATCCGCGAAACCGTGTTCTGGACGCCGCCGGAGCTGACCCCGCCGGACGATCAGGATCGCATCAATTCCTCGCTCTGCCACGGCTTCATCTTCGATTTCTGCGGCGTCGAGATCGACCGCACGACGTTTGAGACCCGTATCGATCGCTACGTGACCATGCACGATTGCGGCACCATCCTGCATCCGGGCATGGTGGACGGGCAGATCCGCGGCGGCTTCACGCAAGCGTTGGGGGCGGCGCTCTGTGAAGAATATGCCTATGCCGCTGACGGCAGCTTTCTGACCGGAACGTTGGCCGACTATCTGCTGCCGACGACGACCGAAGTCCCTGAGCCACAGATCATCCATATGGAGACGCCGTCGCCTTTCACCCCGCTCGGGGCCAAGGGCGTCGGTGAAGGCAATTGCATGTCAACGCCGGTCTGCATCGCCAATGCCGTCGCCGATGCGCTGGGCCTTGCCGACGTCACGCTGCCGCTGGTGCCAGCGAAGCTCGCCGATTTGGTGCGTGGTCCGGAGCCCGAACCGCCGACGGGACAATCGAGGGCGGCGCTCACACGCGAAGGAGACCGCCGGCTGCGCGGCGAGGGCAGTGCGTCCGTCAACGGGGCGCCGGAGCAGGTGTGGACGATGCTGCTCGATCCCCAGACATTGCAGGCTGTCATCCCCGGATGCGAGCAGGTCCACAAGGTCTCCGACACGCATTTCCGCGCCGACGTGACGCTCGGTATCGGGCCGGTCAGCGGACGCTATCGCGCCGATGTACAATTGTTTGATCTCGATCCGCCGCATGCGGTGACGTTGCGCGGGAAAGCCGAGGGGGCGCTCGGCTTCGGTCACGCCGAGGGACGGATCACGCTCGAGCCCGACGACAGAGGCGGTACACGGCTGCGCTACAGCTATGCCGCAGCGATCGGCGGTAAGGTGGCCAGCATCGGCGGCCGCTTGCTCGACGGCGCGACGCGCGTGATCATCGGACAATTTTTTGCGGCACTAGCGCGCCACGCCGGCGGTGGAGCGCCTGCAAGCGGCTTCTCGATGTTTGCCCTGCTCAGCAAGCTCGCAAGCCTGTTTGGAGGGCGACGATGAAACCAGCCGCCTTCGACTATGTCCGCGCCGAATCCGTCAACGAAGTCCTTGAGGGACTTTCCAAAGAGGGCGGCAATGCCCGCGTATTGGCCGGTGGCCAATCGCTGATGGCAATGCTCAATATGCGCCTCGCCAAGCCAAGACTCCTGATCGACATCATGCGGCTGAAGGAGCTCAACCGCATCGAAGAGCAGGCGGGAGTGGTGACGATCGGCGCCGGCGTGCGCCAGGCCGCCTTGCTCGCATGGCCGGAGCTGGCGCGGACTTTGCCCCTGCTTGCGCTGGCGTTGCCCTGGGTCGGTCACGTCCAGACGCGCAGTTGCGGCACTATTTGCGGTTCGCTTGCACACGCCGACCCGAGCGCCGAGATGCCGCTCGCGCTGATCGCCCTCGGCGGCGAGGTGCATCTGCGCAATGCGCGGCGGCGCCGACGGGTTGCAGCAAGCGAGTTCTTTCTTGGCATGATGGCGACCGCCCGCGCCGAGGACGAGTTGATCGAAGCCGTATCGTTTCCAAGTCCGGGCGGCGGATGCGCATTTCGCGAAGTCGCCCGCCGTCATGGTGATTTCGCCATAGTGGCCTGTGCGGCGGTTGCAACTCCGAAGGGGGTCCGCTTAGCGGTCGGCGGCGTCGCCGATGTCCCGATGGCGCGGGACTGGCCGCGCCTGGACCGAAGCGCGCTCGATGACGCGCTGAACGGCTTTGCCTACGAGCTCAACGCGCGGGACGACGTGCACGCGACCGCGCGCTATCGGCGCGATCTGGTGCGGATCATCGGTCGCGATCTGGTGCGCGAGGTGCTGCAATGACCCGTCTCAGCGCCGATGGCCGTCATCCGGTTCGCTTCAAGCTGAACGGCAGGCCGGTTGAAGCCGAAGCCGAGCCGCGCATGCTACTGTCCGACTTCCTGCGCCAGCAGATCGGCGGAACCGGAACCCATGTCGGCTGCGAGCACGGGGTTTGCGGCGCCTGCACCGTCATTGTCGACGGCATGCTCACGCGCTCCTGCCTGACGCTGGCGGCACAGGTGGATGGCTGCGAGATCCAGACGGTCGAGGGGCTTGCTCCGTCGCCCGACCGGCTCGGCATCCTGCAACAAGCGTTTCGCCGCAACCACGCCCTGCAATGCGGCTTCTGCACCGCCGGCATCCTGATGTCGCTCGACCATTACCTGCGCCGGCATCCGGCGCCAAGCGAAGCCGATATCCGCGATCTCCTGAGCGGCCATCTCTGCCGCTGCACCGGCTACACCCCGATCGTAAAGGCGGCGCTGGAAGCAGCCGCCGAGCTTGCCACCACCACCCAAGAGAAGTCAGATGCTTGATCTCGGCAGCAGTTTTATTGCAAGCGTCGCGCGTGATCCCGATGCGCTTGCAATCGTCGATGGCGAGCTTCGCCTTACCTATCGGCAGTGGCATGGCAAGATCTCGGCGCTCGTAGCATCGTTCGACCGCATCGGGCTGAAACCCGGCGATCACGTCGTCACCGTGCTGCAGAACCGCTGGGAGGCCGCGACCCTGCACTGGGCTTGTCAGCTTGCAGGACTCGTAATCACGCCGATCAACTGGCGCGCCAAAGCCGACGAACTCGACTTTTGCATCGAAAATGCCGAAGCCTGCGCTGTCTTCTATCAGGATGTCTCCGCCGACGCTGTGAGAAATTCCACGCGCGCGGCCGGCTTGCAACGCATCGCGGTCGGTATGAATGCCGACGGAGATCTGGCTTTCGCGGAGATGGTGGAAAGCAGCGCCCCGGATGCCGAGCCTCGGGTCGGCGCCGATGCATGGTCGATCATGCTCTACACGTCGGGCACGACATCGAAACCAAAGGGCGTGCCGCGCCGCCATCGCGCCGAGCGCGCGGCTGCGGTCGCGCATGTCGCGCAAAATCTCTATGGCCGCAACGAGCGTACGCTCGGCGTGATGCCGCTCTATCACACCATGGGTGTGCGCTCTCTGCTCGCGATGTCGCTGATCGGCGGCACGTTCATCTGCCTGCCACGCTACGACAGCCGCCAGGCGCTGGCCCTGATCGAGAGCGAACAGATCACCAATCTCTATCTGGTGCCGACCCTTTATCACGACCTCGTTCACCACGAGGCGTTCCCGGCGATAGACATATCGACCGTGCGAAAGCTCGGCTTTGCCGGCGCCTCGATGACGGACGGTCTGCTCAAGAAGTTGAGCGAACTGTTCAAGCCGGACCTGTTCGTCAATCATTACGGCAGCTCCGAGATCTACACGTTCACCATCGATCAGAACGCACCGGCCAAGCCCGGCTCGGCCGGCAAGGCCGGCATCAACCAGCATATCAAGGTGGTGCGGATCAATGCCCGCTCGGCCGTCGAACTTGCCGCACCGGGCGAAGAGGGCGAGATCATCGCCTTGCTCGCCGGCGACGAGGCATTCGAGGGCTATTGGCGGCGGCCGGAGGCCGACGCCAAGGCGCTGCGCGAGGGCTGGTATTTTACCGGAGACACCGGGTTCGTCGATTCCGATGGTGACCTGTTCGTCACGGGCCGTGTCGACGACATGATCATCACCGGCGGCGAGAACGTCTCGCCGGTGGAGATCGAAAGCTGCCTCTCGCTGCATCCGGCGGTCTCCGAAGTGGCGGTGGTCGGTCTCGCCGACGAGAAGTGGGGCAAGATCGTCGCCGCCTTCGTCAGGCGCAACCGACCAGTGTCCGAGGCGGAGCTCGAGCAGTTTTGCCGCACCTCAGGTCTTGCCAATTTCAAGCGTCCGCGGCGCTACGTGTTTGTTGACGCCATTCCAAAATCGCCGGTCGGCAAGCTGCTGCGGCGTCTGCTCGTAGCCGGAGAATATGAAGCCGAGCGCCTGCCGCCCTCGGATGCAGCCTGATCACACGACACCAACGAAAGGAAACAACCACATGCCGTCACCGTACAGCTTTACCGACCCCCGTCTCGCCAAGCTCGATGGGTTCAAGGTCGAGATCGACGAGGCGCATGAGCGCGCCGACATCATCCTCGGCCGGCCGCCCTATAACGTCGTCTCGATGCCGCAGCGCGACCAGCTACGGCTGACCTTTGAGACGCTCGATGAAGATCCGCGCGTTCGCGTCATCGTGCTGCGGGGCGAGGGCGACCATTTTTCTAGTGGAGGCAATATCGGCGGCTTCATGGAAGCGAGCCCGGAGCATGTATCAAAACTGGCCTGGAATATCGCGGCGCCCGCGCGTTGCGCCAAGCCGGTGATTGTCGCCAATCGCGGCTATTGCTTCGGCGTCGGATTCGAGTTGTCGCTCGCCTGCGACTTCCGCATCGCTTCCGAGACCACACAATACGCTCTGCCTGAACAGAAGCTCGGGCAAATCCCGGGGTCGGGCGGGTCGGCACGCCTGCAGAAAATGGTCGGCATTACGCGCACGAAGGACATCGTGATGCGGTCAAAGCGCATTTCGGCGAAACAGGCACTCGAATGGGGGATTGCAACCGAATGCGTGCCGGACGCCGAACTCGAGAAGGCAACCGACAGGCTGGTTGACGAACTCCGCTCCTTCGCGCCGTTGGCACAGCGCACCGCGAAGAAGCTCCTGAACGACACCGAAGACTCGACGCTCACGATCGCAATCGAGCTCGAGGGCCATTGCTACAGCCGGCTGCGTCAGTCCGAGGATTTCAAGGAAGGCGTCGAAGCCTTCAACGCCAAGCGTCCGCCCAAGTTCGTCGGGCGCTGACGACGAAAGAACGCAGCTAACAACGCCGCGGACGGCCGTCAGCCGCCGCGGCAATCTTCAACGGGGAAGAAAATATGGCTGAGATGGACGTGTCGGTCGCGAATGTGCGGACGTCGGCAGACAATCGACAGATGGTCAACGCGATCATCGCCTCGGTGCTCGGCTGGGCGCTCGATCTTTTTGATTTGTTCATTCTGCTCTACGTCGCGCCGGTCGTCGGCGCATTGTTCTTTCCGTCGAGCAACGCCGCGCTGTCGCTCGCCGCAGTGTATGGATCGTTCGCCGTCACGCTCTTGATGCGGCCGCTTGGCTCGGCCGTATTCGGCCATTATGCCGATGTGCACGGACGCAAGCGCGCCATGCTGGTCGCAATTTTCGGTGTCGGCATCAGCACGGCTGCGTTCGGCGTGCTGCCGACGATCGCCCAGGTCGGCGTGATCGCGCCAATCATCTTCCTGATCCTGCGCCTGGTGCAGGGCGTCTTCGTCGGCGGGGTGGTGGCCTCGACCCATACGATCGGCACGGAATCCGTGCCAGCAAGTTGGCGCGGGGCGATGTCTGGTCTGGTGGGTGGTGGTGGCGCCGGGATCGGCGCGCTGCTGGCGTCGTTCGTGTTCCTGATCACGTCCTCGATCTTTCCCGGTGAAGCCTTCGCGGAGTGGGGCTGGCGCGTCATGTTCTTCTCCGGCCTGCTGAGCTCTTTGCTCGGCTGGTTCATCTTCAAGAACCTTGAGGAGTCGCCTTATTTCAAGGAGCTAAAGCGGCAACAGGCGACACGTAAGGCAGAGGTGCCCAAGGCTCCGGTCAAGGAAATCTTTTCAGGGGAGTATCGCAGGATCTTGCTGCTCAATCTCCTGATCACGTTCGGCGGCGGAGCGGGCTACTATCTGACCTCCGGATATCTTCCGAGCTTCCTGAAGATCATCAACGCGATCCCGAACCAGACCTCGTCGCTGATTCTGATGGGCGCCAGCGTCTCGTCGTTCTTCTCGGCTGTTCTGATCGGATCGCTAAGCGACAGGATAGGGCGGAAGAAAACCTTTCTCCTGGTCGGAGCAGGTGCCATCGTGCTGCTTCCGCTGTGCTATCTGGGCCTTGCTGCGACGAAGGACATCACGCAGATCACGCTCTATGCGCTTGCGATCGCCTTTATCGGCAATGCCGGCTATGCACCGGTGCTGATCTTCCTGAACGAGCGTTTCCCGACGGCTGTGCGCGCGAGCGGTACTGGGCTGTCCTGGAACATTGGCTTTGCGCTCGGCGGCATGATGCCGACCTTCGTGTCGCTGGTGAGCGCGGAGGCGACCGCGATTCCGACGTCGCTCGCCATCTTCTCGGTTGCGGTCTTCGCGATCTACCTGATCGGGGCAGCCGTGATCCCCGAAACCAAAGGGCAGTTCAAATAGCGACCATTGGCCGTCATGCCACGACGTCATCACTGAAGTATGGGTTAGATAATGTCTCTTCATGCGCGCAATCTGATTGGAGGCCATTGGCAGCAAGCCTCGTCCGGCGAAGCGGCTCCTAGCATCGATCCCTCCAATCAAGCCGTGATCGGCCGTTTCGAGGTCGGAGGAAGGCAGGACGCGGAGGCGGCCGTATCGAGCGCTCGTCGTGCGTTCGAGCGTCCGAGCTGGTCGCAAAATCCGCGGCTTCGCCAGTTGGTCATGCTGGAATGGGCAGACCGGATGGAGCGGCGCGGTGCGGAGCTGGCGCGCCTTCTCACGCTGGAGAACGGGAAACCACTGCCACAATCGCGTGGCGAGATCGCGGCCAGCGTCTCGGAGATTCGCTACTACGCGGGATTGACGCGTCACATCCCGGGCCACGTTCTCGAAGTCGAGCCGGGGACGTTCTCGACGATGCTAAGGGAGCCGGCAGGCATTGCCGGCCTGATCATTCCGTGGAATGCGCCCGCGGTGTTGCTTATCCGCGCGTTGGCGCCGGCCCTTGCCGCTGGGTGCACGGCGGTTATCAAGCCTGCGCCGCAGACAGCTCTCGTTACTGCCGAGATCATCAAGTGCCTGAGCGACGTCGAGCAGCTTCCTGCCGGCGTCGTCAATCTCGTCAACGAGCAGGGGCACGAGGTGGCGGAATATCTCGTCACTTCGTCCGAGGTCGACGTGCTCAGCTTTACCGGCTCGAATGCGACCGGGCAACGGATCATGGCCGCGGCTGCGCCGACGATGAAGAAACTGTCGCTTGAGCTCGGCGGGAAGTCGGCCTGTCTTGTCTTTGAGGATGCAGATATCGCGACGGTGGCGCCAAAGCTCGCTGCTGCTGCGACCATCATCTCCGGACAGCAGTGCACGGCGGCGCGGCGTGTTCTGGTACATGCGTCGCGTTATGAGGAGATGAAGGCGGCGCTGCGGTCCTCTCTCACAAACCTGAAAATCGGCTCCGGCCTGTCAGCAGAGACGGACATGGGTCCGCTGATCGATGCGGCGTCGCTTGCCGCAGTCTCGCGCAGGATCGAGAATGCGATCGCTGCGGCGGATGAGGTTGTCTTGCGTGGCGGACGGCCGAACGGCGATCTGGCCAACGGATTCTTCCTGACTCCGACGCTGGTTGAGCATCGCGATACTTCGGCATTCTTCGTGCAGGAGGAGATCTTTGGCCCGTTTGTCGTTCTGGAGAGGTTCGAGGACGAGCAGGAGGCGGTTGTCCGCGCCAACCACAGCGAATACGGCCTCTCCGCCAGCGTCTGGACCCACGATGGCGAGCGCGCGATGCGCGTCGCACGCGCTTTGCGCAATGGCACGGTCTGGATTAACGACCATAACAGGCTGTTTGCCGAAGCGGAAACCGGTGGATACCGCCGAAGCGGACTAGGCCGTGTGGACTCTTGGGATTCTCAAATCAGATTGAACGTGATTCAAGGCTTTCTTTTAGGAGGAA
>NZ_JBEGDB010000248.1:0-12121 GCF_043638955.1 Bradyrhizobium sp. 31Argb
AAAGACGATTCACCATCCGCGAATCGTACCTCAACTTCCCGAAATCCGCGAAATTCTTGCCCAGCCTGTGCGCTTCATCCGGGCTACGGCGACTACATCACTGCGACGCCGTCTTGGCTTCCATGTTGACGACCTGAACCCGGCGGTTGGTCGGATCGAGCGGTGCGTTCGGATCTTTCGGCTTGCTCTTGCCGTAGCCGACGGTGACCAGGTTGGAGCCGTTGATGCCGTAGCGCTCGGCCAGGTATTTCTTGATCGTGTCGGCCCGCCGCTCGCTGAGCTCCTGGTTGTAGGCTTCGCTGCCGACTGCGTCGGTGTGGCCGGCGACCACGAAGGTCGAACCCTTCAGGCTCGGATTCGACAGCGCCTTGCCGAGTTCCTGCACGGCCTGTGCCGAGCTCTTGCTGATCTCGGCCGAATTGAAGTCGAAATGGATTTCGAGATTGATCTGCGGCTTGGTCGCGGCGAGCTCGGCAATCTCCTGGCGCTCGCCGAGCGAGAGCGAGCGGGTCGGACGGTTGCGCAGGCTGTCGACGAACTTGGTCTCCTTGGCGGTCGCCGTGGTGTCGACCTGCTCTGGGCCGGTCGACAGGCCGCGGGTCAGCGGCTTGGATTTGAGGGCATTCAGGATCTGGTCGGCCCGGACGACGCCGTCGCCGGCGAACGCCAGGCCCGCCGTCATCGACAGCGCGGCGCCGATCGTCAGGATGGAAAGTCCATAAAAGCGGGTCATCGTCTTAAATCCTCTTTAAGTATGCGCCGGCCGGATTGGCTCGCCTGAAGCTTTGATGCTCCGACGATAGGTCAGGTTCAAAGCCCGGAATGTGACCCAGATCACCTTGACGATCTATAGGGATACCCCTATATTCAGTTGTCGTGAACAAGACGCCAAGTCAAAAGTCCTGCATCTTTCTCGGTTCCAGTCTGAAGGATCTGAAGCGATTTCCGGCATAGGTGCAAAACCGGGTCGGCTATGCGCTACATCAGGTCCAGAACGGAGATGAGCCGTTGGCTGCAAAGGCGCTGAAGGGCTTCGGCGGCCGAACCGTTTTGGAGCTTATTGACGATTTTGACACCGATACCTATCGGACCGTTTACACGGTCCGGTTCGCGGATACCGTTTATGTGCTTATGCCTTCCAGAAGAAGGCAAGAAAAGGGATCGCGACGCCGCAGCGAGATATCGAGCTGATCAAAGCGCGTTTGCGTGATGCTGAATCGCACTACCGGACGCATTTCGGCAAAGGGCAAGAACGATGAGCAAGCGGAAGCTGGAAGCCTATCAGAGCAGCGGCAACGTGTTCGCAGACCTCGGTTTGCCGAACGCGGAAGAACGGCTGCTAAAGGCCAATATCGTGAACGAACTGCATCAGCTGATCAAAGATCGCGGGCTTACTCAAGTGAAAGCAGCCAAGCTCATCGGTATCCATCAGCCGGATCTGTCCCGCCTCCTGCGCGGCGATTTCGAGGACTACTCGGCGGGACGTCTCATGAAAATGCTGACGGTGTTCGAGCAGGATGTCGAAATCACCATGAAACCAAGCCGCAAGTCCGGCGCGCCAGGACGCATCATCTTCAAATCGGCCGCTGCCTCGTGACGACGCCATCTGCGGTGATCATGCGCTGGCAGGTGCGGAAATAGAAAGGGCGGCCCGAGAAGGCCGCCTTTGCGTCATGGACAATAGATCGGCCGACCGCCGCGACCGCTGGTCGCAGCTCGCTTCTGCTTCATCCCACTGCAATACAGGAAAAATAACTTTTCGCTGGAAACGCGGCCGCGAGCCAACGCGCATTGTGTTGGCCGGTGTCACGCCGGTTTCATTCCAAGGGAGATTTTTCCGATGCAACGATTGATCCTGGCTGCTGCGTTTTCGGCTGTTGTCTTTGCGCCTGCTTCAGCCAAGCCGATGGCCTGCACGACGGAGAACATGGCCAAGTCGACGGCCTCGATGAACACGATGCCGGAAGGGCCCGGCAAGATGGCGATGGCCAAGAGCATCAGCAAGGCCAATAGCGAGATGAGCAAGGGCAACATGCGCGGCGCCTGCAAGCACTACCTGGAGGCCCAGGCGGGCAAGTAATCCTCGAGACCGGTTTATGGCTTTGGCCGCGCCATCTGGCGCGGCCTTTTCTGTGCCCTGCGGCAGAATCCCGCTACATTGCGGGCGATGCCCCGCCCGATTCCATCCCACCCCCTGAGCAGGACGGACGCCCGCCACATCTGGCTGCGCGCCCAAAGGCTCGACACGCCGGTGCCGTTTGGCGATGGGCCGGCCGCGGTGGCTGCCGCGGTTGAACATCTCGGCTACGTGCAGATCGACACCATCAACGTGATCGAGCGCGCCCACCATCACATCCTCTACAGCCGCATTCCCGATTACCGCCGCGCCGATCTGCGCCACGCCCAGGGCGTCGACAAAAGCGTGTTCGAATACTGGACGCATGCTCTCTCTTATGTGCCGGCCGGGGATATCAGCTTCTTCCTGCCGGCGATGCGGCAGCACAGGCGGGAGGGCCACAAATGGTTCAATTCGGTCACGCCTGCCGACATGCGCAAGGTGATGCGCCTGATCCGCCAGGGACCGCTCACCATCCGCGACATCGACGACGACGTGCTGGTGGAAAAGGAGCATCTCTGGCAGAGCCGCAAGCCATCGAAGCGTGCGTTGCAGCTCGCCTTTTATACCGGCGTGCTCACGATCAGCGAGCGCAACGGCATGCTGAAGACCTACGATTTGACGGCGCGGCATTTCGGCTGGGACAAGCCGCCGAAGCCGGCCTCGGCGCGCGAGATCACCGCCTATCTGCTCGACCGCGCGCTGCGTTCGCAGGGCGTCGTCAGCCTGGATTCGATCTGCCATCTCGATGCGCCCAGCAAGAAGTCGGTGCGGCGCCTGATCGAGACCCGCCTTCGCCGAGGGGAGCTGGTGCCGGTCGCGCTCGAAGGCGCCGGCAAGCAGGAGCATTGGGCGCGTCCGGAGGCCGTGCAGCCGGTGGGCGAGGGCGATCCCGGGCTGGTCCACATCCTCTCGCCGTTCGATCCGCTCATCATCCAGCGCAAGCGCACCGAACTGTTCTTCGGTTACGGCCACCGCTTCGAGGCCTATGTGCCGAAGGACAAGCGCCTGTTCGGCTATTTTGCGCTGCCCGTCCTGGTCGGCGATGAGATCGTCGCCGCCATCGACCTGAAGACCGATCGGCCGAACAAGAAGCTGCTGATGCAGAAATGGAGCTGGGTCGGTAGCGCCGCCAAGCGGGGCGCCCGCAAGGCGCTCAAGCCCCGCATCGAAGAAGAACTGCACCGCTTCGAGCGCTTCCAGCTCGCCAACGGCCCGTGACGTTCATCCGTCATTGCGAGCCACCGGGTCGGCGCGGAGCGCCGCCCGATGACAGGCTCCGCGAAGCAATCCATCTCACCGCTTGCGGAGACATGGATTGCTTCGTCGCTGCGCGCCTCGCAATGACGGGCACGCGTGGATAGGGGGCGGATCTGCGGACTACACCACGACTCTGAGTTTCGCCTCGGGAACCCGCGGCCTCCCGGCCGGTTAGTTTGTTGCGACTAATTTCAGGGAGGCATTATGGGCAAGGATAAATCGATTCTCGACAAGATCACGGATACGGTGAAGGGCGTCGCCAGCACCGCCAGCGAGGCATTGAAGCCGGACGAGACGGACATGAAAACCGACGAGCGCACGGCGACCTATGTCCCGCTCGCCGCCGACGGCCTCGTCTCCGATCCGATGGTGCCGCCGATGGCAACGGCCCCGCCGCGCAAGCGGCGCGCCGCACCGAAGCCGGCGGCAGCGAGCGCAAGACGGACGGCGGCCGCGGCAAAGAAGGCCGTGAAGAAAAGGTCGGCCAGCAAAGCCGGCAAGAAATCCGCCAAGAAGCGCTCGGCCAAGGCGGCCAAGAAGACCGCGAAGAAGACCAAGGCCGCGAAGAAGACGCGTAAAGTACGGCGGTAGGCTTCAACTGCAGCGGTCATGCACTGTAGCCGTCATGCCCCGCGCAGGCGAGGCATCCAGTAATCACCGGCAGCAGTGATTGAGCTGAGCGGCCGCAGCTTACTGGATCGTCCGCCTTCGCGGACGATGACGGCAGTTATTGGCTCTTGGCGAAAGCTAACACCGCACAACGATCCAGCGCCACGCCCAGCAAAATGCCCGCGGCATAGGCGACGATATTCCATGCCGAGAAGATGCGGCCGAGCAACAGTGCGCCGGCGGTCGTCAGCCTGAACGCGTCGAGCCACGGTGTATGCACCAGCCGAAACAATTCTACGCCCACCGCGATCGCGAGCGCGATCAAGGCCACCGTCCGCCGTGACCATCCCGCTGCGGCAATCGCGACCAGGAGGAACACCATCGTCCCCCACAACAGCGAGCCGCCATACTTCACGACGAACGCCGGAAGCCCCACGCCGAAGCCGAACCGGCGCAGCGCCAGCCCGGCGATGATGATCGAAAGACAAAATTAGGATGCGCACAATCATGATCGGGAAAGCCTCGTGGGAGACGGAGCTAAAGCTTAGGCCCCCGCCGGGCGCAAGCTCGCACCCGAGGTCGCTACGCTCCATACGCGCCCCGCGGACGAGCCCTTGTCACAATTCCGATTGACACCGTGCGCCCGATGCTCAAAACCCAAGGCAATAGCAATAACAGCCCTCGGGGGGACACCCATGAGCCAGACCACCACACTTGCCGCCGCCGCGAGTGCGAAGAGCGAGATCGAGACCTCGACCATCCGCGCCATCTCGGCGCGCCTGATCCCGTTCCTGGTGCTGGCCTACTTCTTCTCCTATCTCGACCGCGTCAATCTCAGCTTCGCCGCGCTGACCATGAACGCGGACCTGAAGTTCTCGCCGCTGGTCTTCGCCTGGGGCGCCGGTATCTTCTTCATCGGCTATTTCATCTTCGAGGTGCCGAGCAACCTCGCGCTGGAGAGATTCGGCGCCAGCCGCTGGATCGCCCGCATCATGGTGACTTGGGGCGTGATCTCGGCGCTGATGGCGACCGTCAGCGGCGAGCGGAGTTTTCTTGTGCTGCGCTTCCTGCTGGGCGTGGCGGAAGCCGGCTTCTTCCCCGGCATCATCCTCTATCTGACCTATTGGTATCCGGCCGAATACCGCGCCCGCTTCATGGCCGCGTTTGCGGTCGCCGTTCCCGTGTCCACCGTGATCGGCGCGCCGATCTCCGGGCTTTTGCTTGGGCTTGACGGCGTGATGGGGCTGAGGGGCTGGCAGTGGCTGTTCATCATCGAGGGCATCCCCTCGGTCCTGCTCGGCATCGTCACCTGGTTCTATCTGACCGATAAGCCGGAGAAGGCGAACTGGCTGACCGCGGAGCAGAAGGCGTGGCTCAAGGCAAAGCTTGACGCCGAGGCCGCGGCCAAACAGGCGGTGCGGCATTTCACGCTCGGCGAGGCGCTGTCCTCGCCCAAGGTGATCACGCTGAGCCTGATCTATTTCGGCTTCGTTGGCGCGCTCTATGGCATGCAGTTCTGGCTGCCGCAGATCGTGAAAGCGTTCGGTCTCACCAACGCGCAGACCGGCTTCGTCACTGCGATCCCCTATCTGTTCGGTACCATCGCGATGGTGCTGTGGGCGCGGCACTCCGACGCCACCCGCGAGCGCGTAGCCCATGTCGGCGGGCCGCTGTTGCTCACGGCGCTCGCGCTCGGCGTCTCCAGCTACCTCACCGATCCCATCATCACCATGGTCGTGCTGACGGTTGCGGCGATCGGCATCTTCTGCACCTTCGCGGTGTT
Source organism: Bradyrhizobium sp. 31Argb (assembly GCF_043638955.1). Classification (NCBI taxonomy): domain Bacteria; kingdom Pseudomonadati; phylum Pseudomonadota; class Alphaproteobacteria; order Hyphomicrobiales; family Nitrobacteraceae; genus Bradyrhizobium; species Bradyrhizobium sp. 31Argb. Next base: position 5,769 of record NZ_JBEGDB010000248.1, read on the forward strand.
CTGGACCTTGCCGACCGCCTGGCTCTCCGGCACCGCGGCAGCCGGCGCGATCGCGCTCATCAACTCGATCGGCAACCTCGCCGGCTTCGGCGGGCCCTATCTGATCGGCTGGGTCAAGGACGCCACCGGCAACACCTCGACCGGCCTGCTGGTGCTGTCGCTGCTGCCGCTCGCCGCCGGCCTCCTCACCTTCCTCGGCGGCCACGAGACCAAGACCGAGTTCGCCAACGCGAAGTAGCACAAAGCATTGGTAGGATGGGCAAAGCGCAGCGTGCCCACCATCCACGAGCGGTGCAAGAAGGGTGGGCACGCTGCGCTTTGCCCACCCTTACGATTCCTCGCCATCGCGTAGCCCGGATGAAGCGCAAGCGTAATCCGGGGCCGGTCTATCCATACGGCCAGAACCCCGGATTGCGCTGGGCTCCATCCGGGCTACGCGCCATTGCCCCCTTGCCCGCCGTCAATCACGCCCCATTTCACGATTTGGTGTTTACTGACGATTATTGACATTCGTCAGTGATCAATCAATACTCTTCATCAGACATCAGCCCGATGGAGAGACCGATGTTCGCCCGTTCGATTTTTGCAAACTATTACAAGCTTTTAGCTGGCGCGCTGCTGGCGCTGGCGGCGATTTCGCTGGCCGGCTGCGACGAAACGGTCGCCGAGAAAGCCGATCCCGGGCGTCCAGTCCTGGTCTCCAAGGCGCATTATGAGGCCGAAACCCCCGAGCGCAGCTTCGTCGGTACGATCAAGCCGCGGATCGAGAGCGACATGGGCTTTCGGGTCGCCGGCAAGGTCGCAAAGCGCCTCGTCGAGGTCGGCCAGACCGTCGATATCGGCCAGCCGCTCGCCACCCTCGATGAAGTCGACCTGAAACTGCAAGCAGAGCAGGCCGAGGCTGAGCTGCGCGCCGCCACCGGCGTGCTGGCGCAGGCCGCGGCCGCCGAGCAGCGCGCCAAGGATTTGCGGGCCAAGGGCTGGACCACGGATGCTCAGATGGACCAGGCGCATGCGGCCGCAGACGAGGCCCGCGCCCGCCTCAACCGCGCCGAACGCTCGGTCGAGCTGACCAAGAACTCTCTTTCTTATGCGACGCTCGTTGCCGATACCCGCGGTGTCGTCACATCGACCCTGATCGAGCCCGGCCAGGTCGTGGCCGCCGGCCAGACCTCGATCCGCGTGGCGCGGCTCGGCGAGAAGGAGGCGGTGGTCGCGATCCCCGAGACCTTGCTCGGCCGCGCCAAGACCGGCGTCGCCTCCGTGACGTTGTGGTCGGAAGCGGGCAAGAAGTACGTCGCAAAGCTGCGCGAGGTCGCGCCCTCGGCCGATCCCGCCACCCGCACCTATCTTGCAAAATTCTCGCTGCCGGAAGCCGGCGACGACGTCTCGCTCGGCATGACCGCGACACTGACGCTCGCCGATGCCGAGACTGAGCGCGTGGCGAAGCTGCCGCTGTCGGCGCTGTACAGCCAGGGCGGCGATCCCTCGCTCTACGTCGTCAACGATGCCGGCGAGATCTCGCTGAAGCCGGTCAAGGTGAAGGCCTATGAGAGCAATTGCGTCGTGATCGCCGGCGGCGTCGAGGAGGGCGCGAAGGTGGTGGCGCTCGGGGTGCAGAAGCTCGACCCGGCCCAGAAGGTCCGCGTCGTCGCGTCGCTGTCGTTCTGATCCGTCGGCCGTAAGCGGTTTTGGATATTGGAGGGTGACATGAAGCGCTTCAACCTGTCGGGCTGGGCGGTGAGCCATCCGACCCTGATCCTGTTCCTGATGATCGCGCTCGGCGCCGCCGGCTTCTTCTCCTATCAGAAGCTCGGCCGCGCCGAGGATCCGTTCTTCACGGTGAAGGTGGTCAACGTCTCCGTGATCTGGCCCGGTGCAACCGCGAACGAAATGCAGACCCAGGTCGCCGACCCCATCGAGAAGAAGCTGCAGGAACTGCCGTACTTCGAGAAGGTGCAGACCTATTCCAAGCCGGCCTTTGTGGCGATGCAGGTGACGTTCCGCGATTCGACGCCGCCGAAGGACGTGCCTTATCTCTTCTATCTCCTGCGCAAGAAACTGGTCGACGTGCAGGGCCAGTTGCCGCAAGGAATCCTCGGCCCGGTCGTCAATGACGAGTTCTCCGACGTCGATTCCATCCTCTACATGATGACCGGCGACGGCGCCGACTACGCGCAGTTGAAGAAGGCGGCCGAAGGCTTCCGCCAGCGGCTTCTGCGCGTGCCGGGGGTGACCAAGGTCGACTTCTACGGCACCCAGGACGAGCGCATCTATGTCGAGTTCTCCCACGCCAAGCTCGCCACGCTCGGCATCACCCCGCAGGCGCTGTTCGACTCGCTCGCCAAGCAGAACAATGTGACCCCGGCCGGCACGGTCGAGACGTCCTCGCAGCGCGTGCCGCTGCGCGTCACCGGCGCGCTCGACGGCGCGAAGGCGGTGGCCGAGACGCCGGTCGAGAGCAACGGCCGCGTCTTCCGCCTGGGCGACATCGCGACCGTCACCCACGGCTTCGTCGATCCGCCGAGCTTCACCGTGCGCCAGGAAGGCAAGCCCGCGATCGGCATCGGCATCGTGACCGCCAAGGGTGCCAACATTCTCGAGCTCGGCAAGGACGTCGAGAAGGCGACCGCCGAATTCATGAAGGCGGTGCCGCAGGGCATCGAAGTCGAGCAGATCGCCGACCAGCCCAAGGTGGTCGAGCATGCCGTCAGCGAGTTCGTGCATTCCTTCATCGAGGCGCTCGCGATCGTGCTGTTCGTTTCCTTCCTCGCGCTCGGCTGGCGCACCGGCATCGTGGTGGCGATGTCGGTGCCGCTCGTGCTGGCGATCGTCTTCATCGTCATGAACGCGATGTCGCTCGACCTGCACCGCATCACTTTGGGCGCGCTGATCATCGCGCTCGGCCTGCTCGTCGACGACGCCATCATCGCGGTCGAGATGATGGTGGTGAAGATGGAGCAGGGCTGGGACCGCTTCCGCGCCGCATCGTTCGCGTGGGAATCCACGGCGTTTCCGATGCTGACGGGCACGCTGGTCACCGCGGCCGGCTTCCTGCCGATCGGCTTTGCCAATTCGGCGGTCGGCGAATATGCCGGCGGCATTTTCTGGATCGTCGCGATCGCGCTGGTCGCCTCCTGGTTCGTCGCGGTGATCTTCACGCCCTATATCGGCGTAAAGCTGCTGCCCAACATCAAGGTGCACCACAACCACGATCCGCACGCGATCTACGAGACCCGGCTTTACCGCGGTTTGCGCGCGGTGGTGCAGTGGTGCGTCAATCACCGCGTCACGGTGGTGGTGTCGACCGTCGGCGTGTTCGTCGCCTCGATCGTTGCCTTCGGCCATGTCCAGCAACAGTTCTTCCCGCTCTCTGAGCGCCCCGAGCTGTTCCTGCAGCTTCGCCTGCCGGAAGGCACCGCCTTCAACGTGACCGAGAAGGCCGTCAAGAAGGCCGAGGACCTCTTGAAAGGCGACAAGGATATTGCGACCTACACCGCCTATGTCGGCCAGGGCTCGCCGCGCTTCTGGCTCGGCCTCAACCCGCAGCTTCCGAACGAGGCCTTTGCCGAGATCGTGATCCTGTCGAAGGACGTCGAGGCGCGTGAGCGCATCAAGGCCAAGATCGAGAATGCGGCCGCCAACGGCGCGTTGAACGAGGCGCGCGTGCGCGTCGACCGCTTCAATTTCGGCCCGCCGGTCGGCTTCCCCGTTCAGTTCCGCGTGATCGGCCCCGACGCCCAGAAGGTGCGCGATATCGCCTACCAGGTGCGCGACGTCATGCGGCAGAACCCGAACGTCAAGGACGTGCAGCTCGACTGGAACGAGCAGTCGCCCTACCTGAAGCTCGTCGTCGACCAGGACCGCGCCCGCGCGCTCGGCCTGACCCCGCAGGAGGTCTCGCAGGCGCTGTCGATGCTGATCTCGGGCGCGCCGGTCACGACCATCCGCGACGGCATCGAGAAGGTCGGCGTGGTCGCCCGCGCCGTGCCGTCCGAGCGGCTCGATCTGGGACGCGTCGGCGATCTCACGATCACCTCACGCAACGGTGTCGCCGTCCCGCTTCAGCAGATCGCAAAAATCGAGTATGCGCATGAGGAGCCGATCCTGTGGCGGCGTAACCGCGACATGGCGATCACCGTGCGCTCCGACGTCGTCGACGGCGTGCAGGCCCCTGATGTGACCAACCAGATCTCGCCCAAGCTCAAGGAGATCCAGAACCATCTCGAGCCGGCCTACCGGATCGAGCCGGGCGGCGCGTTCGAGGAATCGGCCAAGGGCAATGCGTCGATCTTCGTGCTCTTCCCGATGATGGTGCTGGTGATGCTGACGCTGTTGATGATCCAGTTGCAGAGCTTCTCGCGCCTGCTCCTGGTCTTCCTGACGGCGCCGCTCGGCATCGTCGGCGCGTCCCTCGGGCTCAACGTCGCCAACCAGCCGTTCGGCTTCGTGGCGCTGCTCGGCCTGATCGCGCTCGCGGGCATGATCATGCGCAACACCGTGATCCTGGTCGACCAGATCGAGACCGATGTCGCCCACGGCCTGACCCGCAAGGAGGCGATCGTGGAGGCCACTGTCCGCCGCGCCCGCCCGGTGGTGTTGACCGCGCTCGCCGCGATCCTGGCGATGATCCCGCTGTCGCGCTCGGCGTTCTGGGGCCCGATGGCAATCACCATCATGGGCGGCCTGTTCGTCGCGACCTTCCTGACGCTGTTATACCTGCCGGGCCTTTATGCCCTGTGGTTCCGCAAGAGCCTGGAGGAGAGCGGCGCGGGCGAGAAAGCCGCTTCGGCGGCGCAGCATGACGGCAATGCACGCCCGGCAATTCCGCTTGCTGAAGCGGCTGAATAGTTGAACAGTGAACACATAACTGAGTCCCGACAAATGACGCTGGTTTCGGAACATATCGAGAGTGACACCCGGGAGCGGATTCTCGTGGTGGCCGAACGGCTGTTCCGCCAAATCGGCTACCAGAAGACCACGGTCGCCGACATCGCCAAGGAGCTCCGGATGAGCCCCGCCAACGTGTATCGCTTCTTCGATTCGAAGAAGGCGATCCACGAAGGCGTGGCGCGGACGCTGATGGGCGAGGTCGAGGTCGAGGCGCTGCGGATCGTGCGGGCACAAGGCCCGGCGGTTACCCGCCTGCGCGATCTGATGAAGACCGTCAACCGCATGAACACCGAGCGCTATGTCGGCGACTCCAAGCTGCACGAGATGGTCGAAATCGCGATGCAGGAGGACTGGGACGTCTGCGTCGCCCATATGGAGATGATCGCCTCCACCATCGGCCAGGTGATCGGGCAGGGGGCGGCCTCGGGCGAGTTCGATGTTCCGGACGTGCACCTCGCCTCGCTCTGCGCCACCACCGCCATGATGCGCTTCTTCCACCCGCAGATGATCGCCCAGTGCGCCACCAAGCCGGGCCCGACCATCGACGAGATGATCGATTTTGTGATCGCGGGCCTCTCGCCGCGTGGTAAATTGACGAACTAACATCATCCTGGTCATTCCGGGGCGATGCGAAGCATCGAGCCCGGAATCTCGAGATTCCGGGTCTGGTCCTTCGGACCATCCCGGAATGACGGCGCATCCTCGAGGAATTCAGCGTGACCGCGAAAGACCTGCATTATTACGAGCCGAAGAACGGCCACGGCCTCAAGCACGATCCCTTCAACGCCATCATCGCCCCGCGCCCGATCGGCTGGATCTCCTCGCGCGACGCCAAGGGTCACGTCAACCTCGCGCCCTACAGCTTCTTCAACGGCTTCTGCTACGTCCCGCCGATCATCGGCTTCTCCTCCACCTCCTGGAAAGACAGCGTCGCCAACATCCAGGAGACCAGAGAGTTCGTCTGGAATCTCGCCACCATGGATTTGGCGAAGCAGATGAACGCAACCGCCGCCCACGTCGCCCACGATATCAGCGAGTTCTCGATCGCGGGATTGACCGCGGCGCCGAGCAAGATCGTCAACGTGCCGCGGGTGGCGGAGAGCCCGGTCTCCTTCGAGTGCAAGCTGACCCAGATCGTCCAGCTCCAGGACGCCAATGGCGAGAAGGCGCAGGCTTGGCTCACGTTAGGGGAAGTCGTCGCCGTCCATATCGACAAGGCCATGATCAAGGACGGCGTCTACCAGACCGCCGCCGCCCGCCCCATCGTCCGCGCCGGCCGCCGCGGCGACTATTTCGAGATCCGGCCCGAGGCCATGTTCGAGATGGTCCGCCCGGATTGATCTCTCTTTCTTCCCCTTCTCCCCGCTCTTCGCGGGGAGAAGGTCGGGATGAGCGACTATCTGGATTGTCAAGTTGCATTGGCGTAAGCGGCACGCGCCTCGCGTGCTTTGGCGTTGAGG
>NZ_JBEGDB010000249.1:0-11962 GCF_043638955.1 Bradyrhizobium sp. 31Argb
GCAGACCTGAACGAAACGAGAATTGTGTTACCCATGTCGTCGGTTTGAAGTGTTACCCATGTCGCCGGTTGCTCACCCCTCGCGGCTCAGCTTCGGGGCAGCCGATGCTGTACGACAGCCGCCCGCGTCAATATCCGAGCAGGCCGATGCGAGTGACGGGAGCCCCGCAATCCGGGTCCGTGAAACGTTGGCGCAGTTCGGTCCGGGAGTTTCTGATCGAGCCGGCTCGAGCACGAGGTCAGTCAGGCTGACCTCGGAACCGCAGCGCAATTTCGCTCAGAGTCGCTCCGAGAAGCGGCCGCGACCTACTCGACATCCGAGTTTCAATAGCGCTCTCAAACGGTGCGCTTCGCTGAGCCACGCCAAAAGTTCGTGTCGATAGGCCGTCAGAGACCCTCGCCACACCGATAAGACCACCGGTCAGTTTTTCACCCACAGCCACTGGATACACCTCATGTCGAAGAAGCGATTGTTAGCGACTATCGTTTTGTCCGCCACGTTCGCTGTTGCGGGCGCGAGAGCCGATGTCACCCACACACCTTTGGACGACACAAATAGAGGCGTAGCCGCACAAGGCGATACCGATGAGGCGGCGATGCGTCGCCTGCTCGAGCAATTTCGCAGAATAAAAATACCACTGAGTCAGGCGGTAGCGATTGCCGAGCGATTACATAACGGTTCAAGGCCCGTCGACGTTAGCTTTGAGATATCCGGTCCGGCCATTTATCGCGTGCGGACGGTAAGAAATGAGCGCATTTGGGAAAATGTCGTAGATGCGAACACCGGAAGCGTTACAGAAAAGGAAATCTTATCATCGCTGAAGGAGCTCGATCGAGAGGATCTAAGCAAAATCATTGCTCTGAAGACGGTTGAGCAAGAGCTGTCGGACGCCGTACGCATCGCCGAGAAAGCTGGAGCGGGAAGCGCTGTTGCCGGAGGTTTGATGAAGCAGGATGGAAAACTCAACTTCGTGGTCATCGTCGCCAGTGGCAATCGCTTGAAGGAAGTCATGCTCGAGCCGCCCCCAGTCCGCACTGAAAAGTCAGTTCACCATTAGGCGCCGTCGTACATGCGGTTCAGGGTCATGCAGCCAAGCGTCGCTCCTCCTCACCCCCCTCTTGATCACTGCCTGAAGCCCTCTTCAAGAAGCGAGAAGGCGGCCTTCCGTGAATCGCGGTCCAACGCATAGGCTCTGCCTGAACTCAACGCCATCAGAAGGCCCTGAATGTAGCCCGAGATTGTGTCCGCAGCCATGATGAGCGCCGTGTCAAGCGTATGGATAAGGGCGCGCAAGGGGGACGACCAGCGGCGCCGCGATCGCTGCAATTTTTTTTGGCCGACCTCTTGAAACGACTTTCCGTTTTTCTAAGTCAATTTTCGCCGCAAGAGCGGTGTGCCGGGCGCCAGATCGGGCCCGGTGCGGGCGCCGGGCCGGGTATCTTCGGACCCCGTCTGAAACCCCTGTCCTGCGCTCCTTCGTACCCATCTTGCTCTATGGAGGACTTGGTTATGAGGACGACCTTCGACTTCGCGCCCCTGTGGCGCTCCACCATCGGCTTCGACCACCTGGCCAACCTCGTCGATAGCACAATGCGCCAGGCGACCGAGGATCACTATCCCCCGTACAACATCGAACGCTCCGGCGAGGACCACTACCGGATCTCGCTCGCCGTCGCCGGATTCGGAGCCGACGACATCACGCTGACCGCCGAGCAGAACGCGCTCACCATCGAGGGCAGGAAGCCCGAGAAGGCGGCCGGCGAGTATCTCTACCAGGGGATCGCCGCGCGTCCGTTCCGCCGCGTGTTCAACTTGGCCGATTACGTCCAGGTGAAAGAGGCCTCTTTCCGCGACGGACTGCTGATCATCGATCTCGTCCGCGAGGTGCCCGAAGCAATGAAGCCGCGCCGGATCCAGATCGCGGGCGGCGCTTCTCCTTCGCAGATCGAGCAGAAGAAGGCAGCCTGACGCCAGCCAAGGTTCGATGGCGGAACGCGGCGCGCGCAAGCGCAGCCGCGCTCCCTCCCCATGCAACAAAGGAGAACAACCATGGCAATTCGTGATCTCATTCCCTGGTCGCGGAATCAGGAACTTACGCCGACGCGCGCCAACTACGATCCATTCATGACGCTTCATCGCGAGATGAACCGCCTGTTCGACGATGCCTTTCGCGGCTTCGGCGGGACGGGTCTGTCGCCACTCATGGAAGGGCAATTCGGCTGGCCCAAGATCGAGCTCAGTGAGACCGATAAGGCACTGACCATCACGGCCGAACTGCCCGGCATGACGGAGAAGGACGTCCAGATCGAAATCGCTGGCGGTGTCCTGACCATCCGCGGCGAGAAGAAAGCCGAGCGCAGCGACGAAGGTAGGTACTTCACCGAGCGCGCCTACGGCGCCTTCGAGCGGCGGATCCCGCTCGAGGACGTCGAAGAAGACAAGGCGGAAGCGTCGTTCGAGAACGGCATCCTGACCGTGTCGCTGCCGAAGTCCGAGAATCCGCGGGCGGGCGTCAAGCGCATCGCCATCAACACGCAGTAGCGACATCCGGGCGGCGGCCCCGCCGCCGTCCGGCACCAACTCGAACCCGTCCCGAAGAAAGGAGCGTAGGGAGGCAGCCGATGAGCAACGCAAACACGAACACCAGCAATCTCAACCCCATCTTCCACCCGGCCGCGCACTATGCCTCGCCGGAGGACGTGCTGAAGGACGATGAGCTCTCCGTGCCGGAAAAACGGATCATCCTGTCGTCCTGGGCTTCCGACATGTTTGCAGTCGAATCCTGTCCTGCCCTGCGGGAGATTCCCGGCATGAGCCACACCATTCGACTGGCCGATATCCTCGCCGCGCTGCGGCGGCTGGACGACGACGACCCGCCCCGACCCGGCGGCGTCCCCATGCGGCTGCGGCGGCCTTGGGCCGCCGCGCAGCGGAGGTCCGTCTGATGTTCACACAAGCCGTTCTGACCATGATGCTCCTAGGCAATGCCGCGGCGGTATGGGCCGTCCCCTTCGTCGTCATGGTAAGAGGCGGGCAAGCGCGGTGAGCACCGAACAGTTGGCGTTCTGATGTTAATCGGCATGGTCCTAACGCCGATCGGCGCGCGAAGTGTCCGCGTTAGATGACTGCGGGGATCATGGTTCGACGCCGATTAACAGCCGCTCATTCGGTCAAATTACAACGCACGCCGTTGAGGCTCACTTGCAGGCCAGCTGAATCGTGCCTCATCTGCTGGATGGAAGCTCCCGTCAGGTGAGCATCGAAGGCCTCGCGTGATGCATAGACTTCGTATAGCATGACCGTGTCGGCTTCCTCTTGCGGCACGAGGATCTCGAAAGCCAGAGTGCCAGGCTCGGCCGCCCTGCAACGAAGCGCGTGAGCGTTCAGGTGCTTGAGATATTCGGTCCGCTTACCGGCGGCGGTCTTGATGGTCGCCACGACTGCTAGTTTGGCCATGTGCTGATCTCCCGGTGTTCTGGTTCAGGTTTACGATTTCGCTGCCGCCATGCGGCGAGCTGCTTCTTCGCCCAGCTTTGTCACCACGTTGGCCGGGCGCAACATGACGACGAGATCGGTCATCTGGCCGGCCTCGTTGAACCGGACCGGCCGGATGCGGTGCGTTTGTGCGCAGGTTTGAGCTCTCGTTACCCATATATTCACTCTCCGTCAGTTGAAGGTTTGGCAGGAGAGCCGGCAAATCAGCGGGCGGCGGCGACCAGCTTCGCCGAAAACACCGCGTCAGGTCCGATAACGCGCGGCCGGTTTGGCGTTGCCGAAGCCTGCCGCCAGAACGCCGCGCGCCTTCTCGAAAGCGTCCCACGCCGCCACGTCGGGCACCGGTGGAATCGTGACCGGTTCCTTGCGATCGAAGCCGATCAACGCCGCATCCACGAGGTCTTCGACCTCCATGACATTGGGCACCTTGCCGGCATCGCCGCCGGCGCGCTCGTAGATTTCCGTGCGCGTAGCCGCGGGCAGCACGGCCTGCACATAGACACCCTTCGACGCGACTTCGGCTGCAAGGCCTTGCGACAGCGTCATCAGGTAGGATTTGGTCGCGGGGTAGATGCCACGGGAGTATTCGGGGAGCAGAGCCAGCACCGATGCGATGTTGATGATCGCGCCATGGCCGCGTTCGACCATGCCGCCGATGACGGCGGACGCGAGCAGCGTCGGCGCGACAACGTTCAGCCCCAGCAGATCGTCCATCTTGCTTGGGTCGGCGGTTGCGAAATCGCCGATCAACGCAGCACCCGCATTGTTGACGAGGATTTCGATGGGCGGATCGGAACGGAGGCGCTTGAGAACCGGTGCGAGTTGGGAGTGGTCGACCAGATCGGCCGTAATGACCTCGACCGCAATGCCATGTGCATTGCGCAGTTCGCCCGCGAGGGCGTTGAGCCGGTCGGTCGCGCGTGCGACGAGGACGAGGTCGTGGCCGCGTGCGGCGAGACGGCGTGCGTAGACCGCGCCGATGCCGCTCGAAGCGCCGGTGATGAGTGCGATCGTCATGGATGTTGTCCTGGTTAGGCTTCCGGCATCGCAATGCGCTGCCGGGGATCGGTGGTGAAAGATCGTCGAGGCGGCGCTGTCAGCCGCGCGTCCTCAAATGAAGCATCGGATGATGCTCTAATGACCGGCGCCGTTCTTCACGATCGGGTCTTCCGAGGTGATCGTCTCGATGTCGAGATCATCGGCGATCTGATAGAGCGACACGCCATAACCGCCGCTCGGGTCCATGACCGGGCCGTGCGCGATGACCTGTCCCTTGTCTAGCAGGTCATCCAGGAACGCGCCGTGCTGCTTCATCCATGTCTTCTCGTCGGCGGTCATGGTCGCGAGAAAGTCGGCGCGCGGCGGGATGTACTTGCACAAATAGTACTTCATAGGTCGCTCCTCGGCGAAAGAGACAATTCAGCTTGCCCGGTGATCGCTCTGTTGGGAGATCAATCGGCCACGCCCATCTGCTTGCGAAAACTCTTCTCGAAGGTCTTTTCAGGGACGAAGCGCCGCATCAGGCGGAGACGGCCCGCCATTGTTCCGGGCGTGTAGCGAATGCCCGGCTGCTTTTCGGTGGCGGCCTGCACCACCTTGTCCGCCACGGCCTCCACGGGGTCGCCGGCCGCGATGCCGTTGCGCCAGGTCGCGTTCATGGCCGCGCGTCCCTTGTCGTAGACGCTCAGGATCCGATCGGGCTTGTCGCCGTTCTCTTCCAGCGCGGTGCGGGTGAAGACCGGCTCGACCAGCGAGACACGAATGCCGAATGTCCGCAGCTCGTGATCGAGCGATTCGGAATAGCCTTCGACGGCGTGCTTGGTGGCGTTGTAGAGCGCCGTATATGGTCCGGGCAGGAAGCCGGCCACCGAACTGATGTTGATGATCCGGCCCTGGCCCTGCCGGCGCACCGACCGGGATGCGTCCCCAGTGCGTCCCTGCTAGGTTTCACGAGGGGCCGCGAAAATCGTCTTCTTGGTTAAGGCATTGAGGTTACAACAAAAAATGGTTGCCCAGGGAGGGAATCATACGCAACCACCGACACGACGAGCCGTTGTTTGTCCTTAGTATGGTGGCGTGAGTGCTTGGCACAGGGTTGGCCCAAAGCCTCGTTGATCCGCCCGCGGGTGCGCGCTTGGCGCCATTAGCAGCAGCGTCCTGGCGCAAACGCAACCCGTCCAGACTGCCGCTACTGACCTGCCAATCGGAAGACCCAGATAGAGGCTTGCAGCTCTACATGCCACCAGACACGACGATGGTCTCTCCGGTGATCCAGCGCGCATCGTCGGAGACAAGGAACGCCGCCACGGGCGCGATGTCGCCCGGTTGGCCGAAGCGGCCGAGCGGGGTCATGCCGATCATGTTCTTTTCGGACTCGTTTCCGATCAGGTCGGCGGCATGGGTGCCGGGGGTCTCCACGCCACCCGGATTGAGCGAATTAACGCGGATCTTGCGCGTGCCAAGCTCCTTCGAGAGTGTGCGGCTAATGGCGTCTACCGCTCCTTTGGTTGCGGTGTAGATAGAGGCGCCCGCCGGCGTCTGTCGACTTGCTACCGAGCCGATATTGACGATGCTTCCGCCCTCAGGCCCGAACTGCGACACCGCGGCCTTCGTCGCGAGCAGAAGGCCGAGTACATTGGTGTCGAAGTGGCGCCGATATTCGCTCTCGGACACCTCCTGGATCGTGCCGAACTTGTAGACGCCGGCATTATTGACGAGGATGTCCACTTTCCCGTAAGCGGTCGCGGCCGTGGCGAAGATCCGCTCGACGTCCTCTGCTCTGGCGACGTTGCCCTGGACGACCGTCGCTTTGCCGCCGGTCGCTGCGATGTCGGCGACGACCTTATCCGCTCCGTCGCGGTCGCTCGCGTAGTTCACGACGACGGAGGCTCCTTCGGCCGCCAGTCTGCGGGCGATCTCGGCGCCGATGCCTTTGGACGCGCCGGTAACGACGGCGACTTTGCCTGACAACCTCTGCGGCCGGTCTTTTACCGCATCCTCGATGGTTCTGTTGCTCATTTTCGTTGTCCTTCCGGTTGGGATGCTCGGGGTTTCAAGCGGCTGCGCGCGACCGATGCAGCGCGACCAGTTCGGCTTCGTCCTTCAGCGCCTTCTGAGCGGAGGGGCGCGCTTCGACGCGGGCGACGTAGGCCATCAGGTTCTTGAGGTGGTCGATCTTCGCGCCGGAGCGTTCGTGCCACATGGTGCCCCAGACGTAGGCGTCGGCGACCGTGAACTTGTCACCCGTGATGTACGTCCGGCCGTCGGCCAGGCGCTGATCGAGCTCGGTGTAGGCCTTCACGAGCTTGTTGCGGGTCCATTCGGCACCCTCAGAGGTCAACAGCTTACGCATCAGCGGGATGTGCTTCTGGGCGATCTCGGTCGCGAGGAAGACAAGAAGCTGGTCGTACCTCGCGCGCTCGAGCGTGCCGGCTGCGGGGATCAGGCCAGCCTCCGGATGCTGATCGGCCAAGTACGAGGTGACGACTGTCGTCTCGGTCAGGCGATCCGATGCATCGTTGTTCAGTTCGAGGACGGGTACGTAGGCCAGCGGATTCACGTCGGTGAACGATTGGCCGTTCGAGGTGGTCCCGTTGTGTACGTCAAAATGGATCAGTTCAGGGGAAAGGCCGAGCTCGTTCGCGACGAGCTGGGCGGCGAGGGAGCAGGTTGCCTGGGCGATGTAGAGCTTCATGGCGAGGTCCTTTCGTTTGGATGGGCAGAACCTAACTGCACCGATCGAGGCGATAAACGGTAGACACCGCGCAAGACTGTCTCCCCATGGGATACAAGATGAGGCGATAGGCTCTGCGGCCATGGCTTGGCGGCCTTGCCAGCGTCCGCACTGGAATCGAAGCGCCCGCCCGCCAAGGCATGGCGGACGGGCGCGGAAGCTCCGAAGGTTCAAGCTGCGAGCGCCAGTCGCTCCGGGGCAGCTTGGACGCGCTGCTTGGCACCCGACAGGCGTCGCACGACGACGTAGAATACCGGCGTGAAGAGTAAACCGAACAGGGTTACGCCGAGCATGCCGAAGAAGACCGCGATGCCCATCGCCTGGCGCATCTCGGCACCGGGCCCGCTTGATGTGACGAGCGGCAAGACACCAAGGATGAATGCGAAGGACGTCATCAGGATCGGGCGCAGCCGCAGCCGCGCGGCCTTCACGACGGCTCGCATCTCGCCGTTGCCCTCGCCTTCCAACCGACGAGCGACCTCGACAATCAGGATGGCGTTCTTGGCGGCCAAGCCCACTAGAACGATGAAGCCGATCTGGGTCAGGATGTTGATGTCTCCGCCCAGCATCCGGACGCCGGCCGAACCGGTCAAGAGCACCATCGGCACGATCAGCAGAATCGAGATCGGCAGGCTCCAGCTTGCATACTGCGCGGCCAGCACGAGATAGACGAAGACGACCGACAGCGGGAAGATCAACAGGCCCAGATTGCCCGTCGTGGTCTGCTGGTAGCTCAGGTCGGACCACTCGAAGCTGATGCCGGCCGGCAGGATCTTCTTCGCAAGCTCCTCCATCTTCGCGATACCGTAGGCGGCGCCGACGCCCGGCAGCGTATCACCATTGATCTCGGTCGCCGGGAACAGGTTGTAGCGCGGCACGCGATCCGCACCGAAGATATCGCGCAGCGTTGCGACGTTGCCGAGCGGGACCATGTCGCCTGCCGCGTTGCGGACCTTGATCCGCGTCGGGTCGTCGGCGCTGTTGCGGAACGGAAGGTCGGCCTGCGCGGTCACGTGGTAGGTGCGGCCGTACATATTGAAGTCGTTGATGTAGCTCGAGCCGAAGTAGGTCTCGATCGCCGCGTTCACGTCCTGGCTCTGCACGCCCAGCATCTCGGCGCGCTCGCGGTCGAGATCGACGTTGACCTGCGGCGTGCCCGACGAGAAAGTGGTGTAGACGCCGGTGAGGCCGGGTGTGGCGTTGGCGGCGGCGACGAGATCGTTGGTCGCCTTGGCGAGCGCGGCGGTGCCGAGACCGGCGCGGTCCTCCAGCCTCATCGAGAAGCCGCCTGCGCTGCCGATGCCGGATACCGGCGGCGGCTGCACGACCAGGATGTTGGCGCCGTCGATATGGGCCACGCGCCTGGTCAGTTCCGCCTGGATCCAGGCCGCAGTCTGGCCGTGCTTCATGCGCTCTTCGAACGGCTCGAGCACGACGTAGGCCGCGGCGGAGCTCGACGAGATCGTCTGCGTCGCTCCGGAGAAGCCCGCGAAGGTCGGCAGGTGCGACACGCCCGGGATCTCGAGCGCAATGCGCCCGACTTCCTTGGCGATCTCCGTCGTGCGTTCCAGCGAGGAGCCCGCGGGAAGCTGTGGGATCGCGATGATATAGCCGCGATCTTGCGCGGGGATGTAGCCTTTCGGGCTCTCGACCAAAAGATAGCCGGTCGCGCCGAGCAGCAAGACGTAGACGGCGAGCATCGGCTTGGCATGCCGCACCAGACGTACGACCAGCGACCCGTACGGCTTCGATAGCTTGTCGAACCCAGCGTTGAAGCGCTCCGCCGCCACGGTACCGAGGCGCTTCAAGACGCCACCGCGCGCCCCGTCTCCGGCATGTTGCTTCAGCATCATCGAAGACAAAGCCGGCGACAGCGTGAACGAGTTGAACAGCGAGATCACGGTGGCGACCGCAATCGTGATGCCGAACTGGCGAAAGAACTGACCGGACAGGCCTGGGACGAACGCGGTCGGCACGAACACCGACGCCAGCACCAGGGCGATGGCAACCAGCGCGCCGCCGACCTCGCGCATGGTCAGCAGGGTCGCCTCCCGCGCGCTCTTGCCTTCCGACAGATGCCGCTCGACGTTCTCGACCACGACGATGGCGTCGTCGACGACCACACCGACGGCGAGCACCAGACCGAACAGGCTGAGATTGTTGATGGAGAAGCCGAGCGCCGCCATGACGGCCATGGTGCCGACGAGCGAGACCGGGATGGCCAGGATCGGAATGATCGACGGCCGCCAGCCTTGCAGGAAGACGATGACCACGACGACGACCAGCACCATCGCCTCATAGATGGTCTTCACCAGTTCGCGGATGCTGTCGGCGATGAAGCCAGTCGGATTGTAGCCGATTTCGTACCGTATCCCCTTCGGGAAGTCCGAGCTGAGCTCGGCCATAGTCTTCGCGATCTGGTCTTGCGTCGCCAGGGCGTTCGCACCGGGCCGCTGCAGCACGGCGAGCGCGACCGCGGGCTTGTCGCCCAAGTAGCCACCCGTCGAGTAGGTCAGCGCACCAAGCTCGACACGCGCGATATCCTTCAACCGGACCACGCGCCCGCCGTCGGTCTTGACGATGATGTTACCGAATTCGGCCGGCTTCTTCAGGCGACCTTCGAACACGAGGGTGGATTGGAAGGCCTGATCGGTCACCGGCGGCTCCGCGACGACCCCGCCGGCGACCTGCGTGCTCTGAGCGTTGATCGCCTTGGTGATGTCGGCCGGCGTGATCCCGAAGGACGCAGCCCGATCCGGATCGAGCCAGATGCGCATGGAGTATTCGCGGACGCCGAACAACTGGATATCGCCGACGCCATCGACGCGCTTGAGGACGTCGACGACGGCCCGCAGCGCGAAGTTCGAAACGTAGAGCTGGTCATAGCTCCCATCAGGAGAGAACAGGAAGACGCCGCTGAGGATCGTCGGAGACGACTTCTTCACGGTGACGCCGTTGCGCTGCACCGGCTCGGGCAGCCGCGGCGAGGCGAGCGCGACGCGGTTCTGGACCAGCACTTGGGCTTTGTCGAGGTTAGTGCCCGGCTTAAAGGTCACGGTCAGGGTCAGGCCGCCGTCCGAGGTGGCCTGGCTGTACATGTACAGCATGTCCTCGACGCCGTTGACCTCCTGCTCGATGGGCGTCGCCATCGTGTCGGCGACCGTCTGCGCCGAAGCGCCAGGATAGGTCGTCGAGACGACGACGGTCGGCGGAACGACGTCCGGATATTCTGTGACCGGCAAGGTAAAATAGGCGATGCCGCCGACGATGACGGTGACGATCGACAGCACGATGGCGAAGATCGGCTGGCGGACCGAGAGTTGACCGAGGTTCATAACACATCTCCCTTCGACGCGAATTGTTCAAACTTGATGGCTTCCATACGCACGGTGACCTTGGTGCCGGCCTGCACGCGCTGAATTCCCGAGAGGACGACGCGATCGTTCGGCTCCAGACCGCGTGTGACTTCCCGCATCTTCCCGAACAGTCGACCGAGCTCGACGGGGCGTGCAGCGATGCGGTCGTCGCTTCCGACGACGAAGAGAACGGCTTGCGAGGAATCGCTGGCGACAGCTGCTGCCGGGACCAAAACGGCCTGATGCGCCGGTTCGGCGGGCAGCGAGATGCGCACGAACTGGCCGGGCATGAGTACGTGGTCCAGATTAGCGATGCGAGCGCGCAAGCGCAGCGTGCCGGTGGATGCATCCAGACGGTTCTCGGCGAAGTTCAGCTTGCCGGTGAAGCCCGGCGATTTGTCGCCCGGCAACGCGATGCCGACTTCACCACCGGACGCGAAGGCGACCGCCTGTTTGCCATCGGCAGCGCGCCGGTATCGGAGGAAGCTGTGCTCGTCGATGTCGAAGTAGGCATCGATGGCGTCGAGCGAGACGATGCTCGTCAGTAAGGTCGCGTTGGCGTCGCCGCCGGCGACGAGATTGCCTTCGCTGACCAGCTTGCGACTGATGCGGCCCGTGATCGGCGCCCTCACCTGAGTGAAGTCGAGGTCGAGATTGGCGCGGGCGAGCGCGGCGGCCGCGACAGCTACGGCGGCTTCGGCCGCCTGCTGGTTCTGCGCCCGCTGGTCGAGGACGTTGGTCGCGATCGCCTGCGCCGCGATCAGCGACTTGGCGCGCTCCAGTTCCTTGTCGGCCAGCACGAGCTGCGCCTGTGCCTGCGCAAGCTGGCCTTCGGCTTGTTTCTCCGCCGCCTCGTAGGGGCGCGGGTCGATGACGAACAGGAGATCGCCTTTGTGGACGTAGTCGCCGTCGCGGAAGGCGACGCGCTCGACGTACCCGTTCACGCGCGGCCGCACCTCGACGGTGTCGACCGCTTCCAGCCGGCCGGTGAACGTGTCCCATCCGGTGACCTCTTTCACCAGCGGGGTGCTCACCGAGACGGTGGGATCGGCTGGCGGCACGGCCGCGTTAGGACCGCATGCGGCCAGCATCAGCGCGACGACACTGGCCAGCGCAAATCTCGTCAGAAAGCGTGCGTCGAACATGGCGAGAACCTTCGTAAAAATTGGCACGAGCGAGTGGGACCAGCGTCCGGACGGACGTCGGGTTGTCGACAATCGGTTGTTCAAGTGATCCGAGACGGGCGACCCTACCGGGCCGGGGGCCCTAAATAATCAGGCTCGGTCGGCATGACTTTTTGAGGCTAGTGGTTCATCACAGTGATTTTGACGTTTTGATACCGAGCCATTCGAGGATCGGCAAGTTTTCGGGTGGCAGG